>CAZJTO010000104.1:7041-8297 GCA_964548935.1 uncultured Saprospiraceae bacterium | reverse complement strand
GCTCCTCAATAAAATCATTGAGATCCGTCGATAGCAATTGATAATCGAAGGCATCAGTGTGAGGCGACTTGCCGTGATTGCGTTGATCGACGATATAAACTTGATATTCCTCAGCAAGCTTTTTAGCGAAAGTCTGCCAGTTATCTAACATCCCAAACAGACCGTGCAGGATAATCACTGGTTCTCCTTCCCCAAATACCTTATAGTTTAATGTCATAGGACAAAAATCGGATTTTTATAGATTCTAAGTCTTGTGATCCGAAAAAGCTGAGTTCACACAAAAAAGAATGTTCTCTTCAAGTACTAAGGGTATACACCTACACCGTCGCTCCTGTGTTCTACAGGCATACCCAAAATTTTAGTCGAAATCGCTGCGTGCTTAGACAATTCACTGATTTTCTATGGTTATTAGGATATCATAACTAAACTACACACTCATGAACTACTTATTAATCGCCCTATTACACTTAGTCAATCCAAATGCTATCAACACCTCTGAGTCACTATCGCATGACATCATCCTAGTACAAGGAGAAGCCAAATTAGTAACCATGACACCGTCTGGAGAAATTGTCCAGAGTTACAGCATCTTAGAAGACTACTTTTCTTCATCCGCAAGTCATGAAGATATCGTCAATCGAGCCATAGCCAAGACCTCCGATCTAATCAACACCAGATTTATAACCGTCGATTATGACGCAGATGGATTGAGCGAAGGAGCAATCGAGCACATAAGGTATATCGCCGTGCTTGCCGAACAAAGCCCAAGAGCTAACATCCAAATCACATTGACAAATGATGAGCATGCCCAAAGCATCACTGACGACCTTTATAATATTATAGAGGGTTTTGGTATAGACCAAAATAGAATACAGATTACGTCAAAAAAATACTTGGGTAAAGATGAAAACCAATTCATTAAAATATCAATAACCCCCAACGGAAACAGTTGAAGCTCCTCCTAAACCAGTAAATCAGGCGTTATCACTTTATATGTGATAGCGCTTTTTTTGTAGTTGAGCTACTGGCATGAAACTTGCCTTTTGATGCATCAAATAGTTAAAGATGCACACATTACTGATTTGGGTAGCCTTCATGGCGCTTGCCATTCCATCTGATACCACAATTGATATCTCAACAATGACAATTGTTGTTGAAAATGGTAGAGCCTATCTCGCTGAGGTAGACGAAGATGGCAAGGTTATCGAGAGATTCCTTGAAGTGCCTGAATACTTCGATTCTGAGAAATCTCATGA
>CAZJTO010000104.1:5155-6941 GCA_964548935.1 uncultured Saprospiraceae bacterium | reverse complement strand
AAATAAGAGCAATAGACCAATCACCCTCGAGTGAACGAGATATCTATCTCGTATTAGAAAACCCTCCCTCGAGAGGGTTTTTTTTATGCCCCTACAAAACCGTTACTCGGTAAAACATGAGTCGTCATAATAAGGCAGGCTCCCATATATAAATACATTGATATATCTTAGTTATTCAATCGTACGACGACCAAAATATTTTAAAAGAAAGACATGATAGACACCCTAACAATAGAAGAAGCCAAAACAAAGCTCAATCGCAAAGGATATCTCGATGTAGATGTAGATCCAACAATAGACTATATCGCTGAAATCGAGAGACTCAAAAAAGAAAAGAACGCCATCATATTGGCTCATTACTACGTAGAATCTGATATTCAGGACATCGCTGATTTCATCGGTGATAGCCTTCAACTGGCACAAGAGGCCGAGCGTACTGATGCTGACATGATTGTATTTGCTGGGGTACACTTCATGGCGGAGACCGCTAAAATGTTGAATCCCAACAAAAAGGTCGTACTCCCTGACCTTAAGGCCGGCTGTTCTCTTGCAGATTCATGCCCACCGCATTTATTCAAAAAATTCAAAGAGAAACATCCAGACCATGTCGTAGTGAGCTATATAAACTGTACCGCAGAGCTTAAAACGCTCACAGATATATGTTGTACCTCATCCAATGCAATACATGTCATCAATAGTGTACCCGAAGATCAGGGTATCATATTCGCGCCAGACAAAAACCTTGGTGCTTACCTACAGAAAAAGTCGGGCAGAGAAAATATGATCCTATGGAATGGTGCTTGTATGGTGCATGAGATATTCTCCAATGAGAAGATCACCAAGGCCATGATCAGACACCCTGAAGCGGAGTTGATCGCTCATCCAGAGTGTGAAGCTCACATCCTCGAGAAAGCACACTTCATCGGTTCGACAAGTGGCTTACTTAGATACACACATGAGAGCGATGTTCAGAAATTTATTGTAGCTACTGAATCAGGGATCATACATCAGATGGAGTTGAAGTCTCCCAACAAAGAGTTCATCCCTGCTCCGCCTAACAATACCTGTGCATGTAATGATTGTCCCCATATGAAACGTAACAATATGGAGAAGCTCTACTTATGCATGGAGTATGAATTGCCAGAAATCATCCTGGAAGATTGGGTGATTGAGAAAGGTGTAGCGTGTATAGATAGAATGATGGAGATCAGCGCCAAGGCAGGTTTATAGCGATTTCGTCTGCTACAGACATTATTTTAGCTGTTTTCGAGCTTTTAGGGTAAACCCTCTTAGACATTCTACTAAAAGTCCTGTAACTTCTTCTTGCTTAAAGTGTCTAACTCACACTTTATTTCGTTATTGACATATTCGATCATCAAGCGTTTAGTATGAAAAGACTCCTTCTCACACTATTAGGCCTTTCTTTCGCGGGTCTACAATTGTCGGGGCAGTGCTTTCCTGATAGACATAGTACCGCTCTAGCAGATGCCTGGGTATCCTGTGACATATCTCAGAATCCCAACCCTGAGCGCGCATTGACACATTGGATCAGGTATGACTTTGGTCAGGTAGAATCTATTGATGGCATGAAAGTATGGAATGCCAACCTACCAGAATTTGAAGATATAGGCATTGAGGTGTTCGCATTAGATTATAGCACAGACGGTTTAACTTGGACTACCCTAGGAGAATTCGAAATTCCAGATCATGATCCCAACGTGTTTTATCAGGGTGATGATATATCTGGTATTGCTCCATTTGAAGCAAGCCAAGTCATCATCACGGC
>CAZJTO010000104.1:0-5055 GCA_964548935.1 uncultured Saprospiraceae bacterium | reverse complement strand
ATGACCGATGTACTCTCAAATGTGATCGCCATCAACGAAGAAGAATTCCAATATTTCATAACGCAGACAGATGCTGAGGGCAATCCAAATCGACCAGAGAATTACTTTGGCCCATGGTTTAAGCACTTCAGCTACGCCTGGTGGGATAACGTAGCTAAGGCTCCTGATCAATTAAGATACAAGGTGGCGAATGCTTTGAGTCAACTATTCGTTGTATCGCATAATAACACTGATTTAGGCAATCATGGTGAGGCGATGGGCGCCTACTACGACCTATTGCTCCGACGATCATTTGGCAACTTCAGAGACTTGCTTGGTGATGTCACTTTCAGTCCAAGTATGGGATTCTATCTGAGCCATCTCAACAACCCTAAGACAGATCCTACCCGCAATCAGGAACCAGATGAAAACTTTGCTCGGGAGATTATGCAACTTTTCACGATTGGTCTTAATGAGCTCAACATGGATGGATCTCTCAAGCTTGACAACAGTGGTCAAGCCATACCCACCTATGACAACTCTGATATCAGGGGCTTGGCAAGAGTCTTTACCGGCCTGGGAGGTGGTGATCTCAATGATAAAATAAAAATGGAATATCCCAACGCCAGAATAGAATTTGGCACTGAGCTTTATGGCATCGACCGAACGATCCCCATGCAGATGTATGATTCCGAACATGAACCTGGAGAAAAAAACATAGTTGGTGATTATACCATACCTGCTGGACAGTCTGGTCTACAGGATATACAAGAGGCCCTGGATCACCTATTTAATCATCCTAATGTCCCTCCTTTTATCTCTCGGCAGCTTATCCAACGCATGGTAAAGTCCAATCCATCACCAGCCTATATAGAGCGAGTAGCTAATGTATTTGTTGATAATGGACAGGGAGTTAGAGGAGATCTATTAGCCGTGATTAAGGCTATTCTCTTAGATCAAGAGGCACGGTCGTGCGAGTTTATTCTTGACCCCGCCCAAGGGCAACTGCGAGAACCCCTGCTGCGACATACTCATATCATCCATGCCTTGCCCAATGACAGTCCCTCGGGCAACTTTTGGAAAGATCCACAGAGTCTATTTGACCGGACCAAGCAAGCTCCACAGACCTCGCCTACCGTTTTTAATTTTTATAACCCCAACTTTACGCCAGCAGGAGAGATATCAGAACAAGGCCTCGTAGCGCCAGAGTTTGGGATCCTCGACTCTGAGACGTCCATAGGATATGCTAACCAAGTTTTTGAATGGACCTTTTTTGAATTATTGCTGTTTGACTGGGAAGATCGCACACCACATGTCGAAGTAGTATTCGACGAGTTAGAACAATTAGCAAGGATGGATCAAGAAGGGCTCATCCACAGGGTTGATGTGTTGTTCTTGCATGGACAGATGAGTGACGTCACTCGGAGCGTCATCCGACGAGCGCTATCCGCTGCAGGGCCTACTGGACGATATAGAGAACGTGCCCAATTTGTAGTGTATATGGCCATGATATCGCCAGATTATACCATCATCAAATAAAAACTGCATATGGCAATGAATAGAAGAAAATTTATCAAATATGCAGGGTGTGGAGCGATGACATCTACGACTATGCTATCGTCACTCATCAATCTGCGAGCTATGAGCTCTGCGGCGCTAGCAACAGGCGCAGGCACATCAGATTACAAGGCTCTCGTATGCCTGAGTCTACAGGGCGGTAATGACTCGTACAACATGCTCATACCGACCACGCCAGATGAATTTAGCACCTATCGTGAAGTCAGGTCCAATGTCGCTCTTGAGCGCAGTGCCCTCCAAGATTTGAGCGGGACGGTTGATGGGAGAACCTTTGCCCTACACCCTAACTTGCCGAACCTGCGACGATTCTATGATGAGCAGCGATTAGCCTTTATAGCCAATGTCGGCACACTGATAGAGCCGATCACGGTAAACGACTTTTTTACCAGAGCTAAGCGCCTACCGCTTGGTTTATTAAGTCATAGCGACCAGTTACAGCAATGGCAGACGGCCATACCTCATGAGCGTTCTGCTCAGGGATGGGGTACTCGCATGACTGAGCTGATCAATGATATGAATCCAGGGCTCAACACGAATCAGTTGATCCCGATGAATATCTCTCTTGATGGTAACAACATCTTTCAGTCGGGACAAAATAGTAGTCCGTTTAGTATCAATCCTTTTCGAGGAGCTATAGGAATCCAGGGATTCGATGAATCTCCAATACTAGCCAGTGCTGTACGTGATATGCTCTCACAGAATTATGCCGATGTCTACAAGGATACCTACCTCGGCACGCTAAACCAATCCCTCGAGATCAATGAAGCTTATTCTACTGCAATAGAAAATGTAAATCTGGGAGTGACATTTCCAAATACAAATATTGGAGCCTCCTTTGAACAAGTCGCTAAAACGATCGCAGTACACGAGACATTGGGTTTTAGACGTCAGACCTTCTACATCCGCCAAGGTGGATACGATACTCATGACAATTTCTCTGTAAGGCACGATCTGAACATGCAAGATTTGGATCTTGCGCTAGCAAGCTTTCAGCTTGCTATGGATCAGTTGGGTTGTGATGAACAAGTGTTGTCCTTCGTGATATCTGATTTTGCAAGAACACTGCGATCTAATGGAAGTGGAACAGATCATGCATGGGGCGGAAATGTATTTGCCTTGGGTGGTCCTGTACGTGGCGGACAGGTCTATGGAGACTATCCGGTGACCTTAGACTTTAGAGACAACACAGTCGATCTGGGCGGTGGCGTTTTAGTGCCGACGACTTCAGCCGACGTATATTTCGCAGAAATTGCTCAGTGGTTTGGCGTATCTCAATCTAATCTTGGGGATATTTTCCCCAATCTGATCAACTTCTACGACTTCCGAAATGATAGTAATAACAGTCCATTAGGATTTTTAACACTCTCTTAAGCAAGAATGAATAAGAAAAACAGGGGTTTATGTGTTTTATAAGTGTCTAAAAGATAGAAAGAGAATAGTTAGATAGTTTTTTCATACGGTTTTGGTAAAAAGGGAGGACAGCCTCCCTTTTCCTTTTTATGTAACTTTACCAAAATGCTTGAGATGAAATATCTACTCTTCATATCAGTCCTGTTTTTTGCTTTCTGCAAGACTGACAATACCACACCAACAATCACCTCTACTGACAATATCACAGAAAAAGTCGTCCGCAAGGATATCTCTGTGACGGAAGCTCACGACTGGCTCAAGTCCGATAACGCTCCTATCCTCATCGACGTAAGAACGCCAAAAGAATATGCTGAAGGCCATATAGCAGGCTCAACGATGATAGATTATCAAGATGCTTCTTTTGATGATGAAATCGCTAAGCTCGATAAGGATCAGACCTATCTCATATACTGCCGCAGTGGCGGTCGCAGTGGGAATGCCGTACACAAGATGATCGGATTAGGGTTCACGGATGTAACCAATATGGAAGGGGGATATAATGCTTGGAGTACTAAATAATAATGTTTGGAGAAGATTAAGCAGCCTTCAACCTAGAATATTTAAAACGTGATTTGGCCAATCGAAATCCTAACCGGCCTTCTAAAAATCCCAACATAAACAAATAGCTACGCACAAAATGATAGTACGGTGCTAATTTGCCAAGCCGTCCTTTTTTGGGAATTGAGAGGGAAGCGTAGGTTTCATACCTGCGATCTAAAGATTCGATATCTTTTTCTTGATAGTGTATGAGGCCACCATTCAGAATCTCTATATTCCGTTTAGCAATCGTTGGAATCAGTAATTCATGAACGGGCTTGTCATCCCATCTATAGTTCATTCGATTAAACAAGCGAGTCTTTAACTCAGGTCGTAGATGTCCATATCTAATCTGTCGATCTCCGATATGATTAATTCGTTTAACTCCATACACTTGAGTTGACTGAGGTTGCCACATGCTCAACGCCTTATATAATACATCATCTATAAGCTCATCCGCGTCAATGCTGAGTATCCAGTCATACTTAGCCTGTAGGTTAGCATAGTTCTTAGTAGGACCATAGCCGATCCATTCTTTTTCGATGAGCTTGTAGGGATAGGTGCTCACTATCTCCCTTGTCCGGTCAGTGCTGCCTGTATCTACAATTATGACATCATCAGTAAGACCTTGAAGACTAGATAGACAGTTTCCGATGTGATCTTCTTCATCTCGACAGATTATGACGATTGAAAAAGCCATACATACTGGTTTAAGATTGTGCTGCGGACGCTATGAAATACGGATTCAATAGGTTCTCCTTGTTATACAGCAATGGCCCATCAGATTGATATTCTGTAACTGTTCCACCTGCCTCTGTTAAGATAATATGCGCAGCTGCTGTATCCCACTCCATGGTAGGTCCGATTCTCGGATATAGCTCTGCATCTCCCTTGGCAATAATCAAAAACTTCAACGAACTCCCTCTTGAAACGATTTCTGGCTGATTAAGGCCATCCATAAGCTGTTGGGTCTCCTCATTAATATGACTACGAGAACAAACTACTCGCACCCCTTTTTGATCCTGAGAGTACTTGGTAGTGTCAAGCTTGTTAGTCTTGATCCCATCGCTGTGCCAAGCACCGGCTCCTTTGACGGCCCAATACGTTTCTCTTGTGGCGGGCACATAGACTACACCAAAAATTGACTCTTGGCCCTCGATCAATGCTATGTTGACAGTGAACTCTCCATTTCGCTTGATAAACTCCTTGGTGCCATCGAGAGGATCTACTAGCCAAAACCGCTCATAGTCCTTTCTCACCTCATAATCTACCAGCTTGTTTTCTTCGGATATGATTGGAAAAGAAACATCCAATTTTTCAAGACCAGCAACAATTACGGCATTAGCTGCTTGATCAGCCGCCGTAAGTGGAGACTCATCAGATTTTTGCTCAATATTAAACTTGGATTCATCTTTATAGATTTCCATGATGGCTGCACCTGCCCTGACCGCTATATCTTTTACATTATTAATGACAGACTCTGAGATCATACATTTTTCGATTAAGTTTGGCAAATGTAACCCATTTTATGGCTAAAGTTTTAGTAACTGG
>CAZJTO010000103.1:0-8461 GCA_964548935.1 uncultured Saprospiraceae bacterium | reverse complement strand
AAACAAGTCCGTACTCAAGTACCGATCCCCACGATCACATACGATAAATACAATAACCCCTGACTTGATAGACTCTGCTACTTGTATTGCTGCTGTGAGTGCGCCGCCGCTACTCATGCCGCTGAGGATTCCTTCTTCTTTGGCCAATCGGCGTGCCATGGTCATCGCTTGATCACGTGAGACATCTATGATGTGATCTACACGATCGGCCTCGTATATGGCGGGTAGATACTCGGGAGACCATCTACGGATACCTGGTATCCGTGATCCGTCTTCGGGTTGAGTGCCTACGATCTGTATGTCTGGATTTTGTTCTTTGAGGTATCGAGATACACCCATGATGGTACCTGTTGTGCCCATGGCTGAGACGAAGTGTGTCACGGTCTGATTAGTATCTCGATAGATCTCTGGGCCAGTGGTTCGATAGTGCATGCCGTAGTTGTCTGGATTGGCAAACTGGTTGAGCATATGGTAGTCTTGCTGCTCTGACATCTCTTGGGCCAGCTTACGAGAGTATTCTATGGTCTTATCAGCAGGGGTGAGGATGACCTTAGCGCCGTAGGCTTTCATGGTGAGTACGCGCTCTCGAGTAGCGCTCTCGGGCATGATCAGCGTCATCTTCAACCCAAATGTCTGGGCTATCATCGCCAGAGCAATACCTGTATTGCCACTGGTGGCCTCTACTAACTGGTCTCCGGCCTTGACATCGCCTCGCTCGATGGCGCCGCTGATCATGCCATATGCTGCACGGTCCTTGACACTGCCACCGGGGTTGTTGCCTTCTAACTTACCATAGAGCTTGACGCCGTCTTTCTGATAGATATGTTGCACTTCAATGAGGGGCGTATTCCCAATGAGTTCGTTGAGTTTCTTCAAAAGCTGTGTTATTTAGCAAAGTCCTTAAATACGACAACATCGATGTTGTCTTCGTTATTCATCTTGGATTGATAGTATATCTTAGTTTTTGGTGGGACGCTGCGAGTGATCCATACGTTGCCCCCGATGATACTGCCTTCGCCGATGACGGTCTCGCCACCGAGGATCGTTGAGCCTGCATAAAGTACGCAGTTGGATTCGATAGTAGGGTGGCGCTGGATGTTAACATCACATTTTTTTACGCTGAGTGCGCCAAGGGTTACCCCTTGATAGATCTTGACATTGTCATTGATCACGGTGGTTTCACCGATGACAATACCGGTACCATGATCGATACAAAACGATTTGCCTATCTGTGCGCCAGGATGGATGTCTATTCCCGTTAAGCTGTGGGCATGCTCCGTGATGACCCTTGGCAGATCCTCAACATCGAGACTGTGTAATAAGTGTGCTACTCGATAGGCAGCAATCGCATAAAAGCCCGGGTATGTACGGATGACCTCTCGGCGTGACTGACAGGCAGGGTCGCCCTCATAGATCGCCATGATGTCCCAGTTGAGCCATTCATAGATCTCTGATATGCTGTTAAAAAACTGATCATTGATCTTGTCAATCCCCTTGATCGAGTTCATCGGATTACGTGAGAGCATACTCTTGAGCTCTGCTTTTAATCCGTCGAGCTCTGCCTGGAGGGCTTGATGGGTCTGCAATGGCTTAGTAGAGTAGTCCAAAAAGAAGAACCCCATGAGCTTTCTAAAAAATGCCGTAATCTCTTTAGGGCGCGGGCAAGTTTCACACAAGGTGTGCTCACTAATTAGCCGGTCAAAAAACTCATCGTTCATGATATGATCTTGTCGATAGCTATGTAACGCAGATTTTCAACATAGTGATTGATCACTCAGCAAATTAATTTCAACTATTTAGATACTTCGTTATCGTACACCACGACTTTTGTCCATTTAGGCGCCTGCTTAAGAAACTCTAAGTGCTTGGCATGAGTCTGATAGGTATCATGCGCCTGGATGCTGTTGAAGTGTACATTGATCGCATAGCTATATGAATTGTCGATAACGCCACGGTTTTCTGTTGCCGCAGGTTTCCCCCAATAGTATTGATCAATCGTGGATATCGTTCCGAGTTTGACCAACCCTTCTTCAAATTCCGCTATTTCAGCTTGTGATAGCTCTGAATCGAGCCAGAAGAATACGGTATGGATCAGCGCCTGCTCTTCGTGGTCTTCCTTCAATGTGGTGAATGAAAATATACCTAAACACAGTGCGAGCGATACGAGGATGACGAGGTTTTTCATGTAGTTATATATTATGATTATTTATAATATGTTATCTCTCTTTTATCAAAAACCGCACCAAAAAATTACAACGTCGAACCCATAAAAATAGCATTGGCAAAAAGCTTGCTGCCGCCCCACCAGTATCCCCTGAACAGCGGATTGTCTACGATAGAGATCACTTGACCTGAGCCGCTATTGTGTACTAATACTGCAGCAGACGATTTTAACCGTTCGGCATTGCTCTTGTGCAGATAACCACTGGCAATAGGATTTTCGTCATAGACAGCCGGAGTGTTATATACATTGGAGCTGTGTTCATAATAGGAATTGCCTCTCTTGAAGAAATACATCTCCTCACGATTGTACCCATAAAATAGGGGATGAGTCATATCAATCTGCCCCCGTGCAATCATGCCACCAGTAACTCGGGCACCACGATTAGCACCAGCCGCACTGTAGGGTCGTCTATTTTTAGAGCTCATAGAGTCGCCACCCTTAGTCTCAACATTGATGATGTCTTTGGAGTCCAGCCAGTTGATCGCCCCTTTGAATGCGACGAGATTTCCACCTCCTCGGACCCAGTCTTTGAGATCTGTAGCCATAGAGTTGAGGGCATTGTACCTACCATCGGGTAGGATAATCGTCGTGTATGCAGCTAAGTCTACTCTTGAGAGGTCATCCATCTCCACCATACTTACGGGTATATCCAAGACTTGGTCAAAATGATGCCACATCTCCCCAACATCGTAGGAGTTAATACCGTCGCCGACGACCATCATGATAGACTGTGCTGGCAATAGATCGGTTGATCGGCTCCCCAGGTCTACTCCAGAACTCGTCTGGCCGCCATTGCTGATATATATATTGAGGTGGTTCTCCTGTGCTAAGCTCGTCATCAACTCACTCATCTCTGCGGGATCCATCGTCTGATTATTGCCTGTTGGCACGATGAGCGTACCCGCTTTGAATTGCATGGCTTTGCCTCCGATGCTCGTGGCAAAGGTCTGGTTAGCAAGCTTTACGATTAATCCTCGTTTATGCAATTGATCGAGTAGGCGAGGAGCTAAGTACTGGTGCCAAGGAATCAAATAGGCATAGGCGCGACCGTCGCCGACCATTGTTCCTTCATTCATATCCTTGTTCATATCAACGAGATCACCCTGGAGGCCTCCTGTTGCCCCTACCTCTGTACAAGGCAGATTAAAGGCATGGGGTAGAGTCCAAGCAGATACATCGTAAAACAAACTATCCTGAAACTCATGGACTTCTTCAAAGATTGACTTCGTCAAGCGATATTGCTTCGCATCCAGCGGCACATAATATGAGCCCTCTGTCCCAAATCCTCCTGTAGACTTATCGAGGTGATAGACCGGAATCTGATGCTGCTGCAATATCGATATGAATCGCTCCGCTCTATAGGGATCTCCGTCATCGTTGAATACGTAACCTTTGACAGAATTACTATTCGCCAGGGATTGTGCCTCAACAAATGATGCTCGCTTATACTCAAGCAATTCTTTGCGCATAGACAACCCTGCCCGCTGAGTAGAAAGCATCGTAGCCACTTGATTTCTGATCGAAAACGGAAAGGTCAGAATGCCGTGATCTGTCGCTTGGTAATGCCCTCTAGAGCTGGCTTGTTCAAACAATATACCGATACAGCCTTGAGCATCAGGGTAGGTGGATCCCTTGCCATAGTAATAATCATCAAATGACTCCTGGCTGTAGTATAGACTGCCGATTTCGTCCAAGGCAGCCGCATGAAATGTGCCGATTTTGGCGGTTAACTCTTGATTGAGTTTTGGGGTATTGGGGTTCGTACGGCTTGGGATGCCGGGTTGAAAGAAGAACGTCGAGTTGCTTCCCATCTCGTGATGGTCTGTCAGGATATCTGGCTTCCAGTGGTGGAAGGTCTTAATCCGTCCTTGGCTCTCGGGATGTGTGAGCAAGAGCCAATCTCTGTTGAGGTCAAACCAGTAATGATTCGTTCGACCTCTCGGCCACGCCTCATTGTACTCCCGACTGTTAGGGTCCGAGATTAAGTTTTTGCCCTTATGCGAATTCACCCATGAGGAGAATCGTTGAAACCCATCAGGATTGTAACAGGGGTCCAATAGGATGATCGTATTATCTAACAAGTCATTGATATATGAGCCCTGTGCTGCAGCCAAGTAGTAGGCGATCGCTAGTGAACCATTGCCACCACTGGGTTCGTTACCGTGGATGCTATTGCCCTGATAGATGACAACCGGCATGTTGTTTATATCCACCGAGCCGCTTACAGTCGGGTCTGTGAGTTTTTTATGTTCGACACGGATGTCATCGATCCTGTCCCGATTTTGCTGAGAGGTGATCGTGAGATAGATCAAGGGGCGATTTTCGTGGCTGCGAGCATATTCGGTAAGGGTCACTCGATCGGACGCCTCAGCCAGCTCTTTCATGTAATAATAGAGCTTGTCATGTGTCACATGCCATTCGCCGACTTCATGTCCTATGACCTCCTTAGGAGTAGGTATGGACTGGTCATAGGTCACGTCTTGGGGTAAGTAATAGCTCAGATCAATATCCTGAGACCACAGTAGCTGTGAGGAAAAGAATATTGCCAGAATGATGGATTTAGTCATAAGTTGATTTATATAAAGCCAATATAATTTTTTCAAAGTGGTTTTTGATATAGTTTTATAGTCTTAATTGTCTTCTCATACTCAGACAGTCACTACGAAACCATATCATGTTTAATCTATTGTTCTTGATCATTGTTGCGGCATTCGTCGCTATGCTCGTAGTGAATATCTACTTCCGAGTCAAAGTGTTCAAGCATTACAAGTATTTAGTTCAAAATAGGGTCGAATTCAATACGAGTCATTTTTTCAATAAGGACAAAATGGAAAAAGAAGTATTGACGCGATATCCTCAGCATCGGGAGGAGATCCTACTCTTCGTCAGTATGATCCATCGATCGGTCCAATTGGCGAGTGCATTACTGGTGATCATTATAGCGTTTGGATACCTCTTACTCCGATATCGATAAGGATGGATTTTCACAAGAGATTCATATCCTATTCCGTTTTTGCAGATTGGCTCATAGCGCTGATCGTCTGGACCGTATTTTTCTATTACCGCAAGGTCTTGGTCGATCCTGCCCCTGTATTGATAGAAGCCCTATTCCAAGATGTTAAGTATTGGTATGGCATAGCGATAATTCCGTTGTGCTGGCTGATGATCTTCCATCTGTTTGGTAGTTATCGACCGCTCTATCAACAATCGTATTCAGTGATTGTCGTACGTACTTTTTGGGCCGTTGTAATCGGCTCATTGGGACTTCTGTTCTTGGTTTTTTACGACGATCTGACGCTCGGTCAAGTTTCCTTTGTTCGGACGGTTTCAGTATTCTTTTTGTTGTCGTTCATCCTTCATCTGATTGGCAGGACTTTGCTCTATGCGCTTTATGAGTATCAACTGAACTCGGGTAAGAGACCGCTCAATACGATTTGGATTGGCGATCTGCCAGACGATGAGAGCATGAGTGCGAGATTTCAGCCTGTCAATTCTATGTCCTTTGCCGATGTTGAGAACAATCCCGCATTTCTTGATCGAGCTCATGAAATTGTCATTAAGACATTGGACTATGACGGCGTTAAGAAGCTCAAGGCGCTATCGCCATTCATCAGGTCCAAGACTAACATAAGAGCCAAAGAGGTGACAGACCGAGCCAGGCTGACGCATCTAAGATATGCCTATGAGCTGGATACCGATACGATTGCCGTGCGGATGGACACCATGGATGTATGGCAGAACAATCTCAAGCGGGTCATCGATGTACTTGCAAGCATGATGGTGTTAGTCTTGTTTCTCCCTGTGCTTGCCTGTATTGCGCTCATCGTTAGGTTCACCAGTCGTGGCCCGATCATCTATAGCCAAGAACGCTTGGGTCAGCGTATGACACCATTTAAGATTTATAAGTTTCGCACGATGGTAGCTGATGCCGAGCAGAGTGGTCCGCAGCTGTCGAGTGATGACGATGATCGGATTACGACTGTTGGCAGAGTCCTGAGGAATGTGCATCTCGATGAGTTACCTCAGTTTTATAATGTCTTGAAGGGTGACATGTCTATAGTGGGTCCTCGGCCTGAGCGACCATATTATGTTAATCAGATCTTGGAGGTCAATCAGGACTTACGCAGGTTATATTCTGTGCGACCAGGCATAACGTCGTGGGGACAGGTGAAGTATGGATATGCATCGACCTTAGATGAAATAATTAGGCGCACAAAATTTGATTTATTATATCTTGACAACCGTTCACTATTTTTAGATTTCCGAATTATTATTTTGACGATCAAGGTGATTCTGTCAGGCGGTAAGTAACATAAATAAAAAGTCATTCATTGAGAAGGTTCGGGTTAATAGGTTATCCACTATCACATTCATTTTCACCGAAATATTTTGCCGATAAGTTTAGTCGAGAGGGGATCATCGATTGTAGATATGACTTACTGGAGATCCCGACTATCGAAGAGGTGCAACAACTACTCGATGGCAGTATCGAGGGGATCAATGTGACGATCCCATACAAAGAACAAGTATTACCATACCTAAATGCAATTGATGCTGAGGCTGAAGCGATTGGTGCGGTCAATACGATTAAGATATCCGATGGGGAGATCAAAGGATATAATTCGGACATCTATGGATTCGAACATTCCTTGTTAGCGCTGCTCGATGGGGAGCGTCCGGAAGGGGCATTGATATTGGGCACGGGCGGTGCATCCAAAGCCGTAAAGTATGTCCTCGACAAATGTCAGATCGCCTATAAAGTCGTCAGCCGAAGCAGGGGAGACCTACTCTATAGTGAGCTGACTGATACAATACTAAACACACACGAACTCATCATTAACACGACGCCACTTGGCACTTATCCTAACATACTTGCCAAGCCTCAGATACCCTATAATAATTTGTCAAACAGACATTTCTTGTTTGATTTGACCTATAACCCTCGGATCACGGCCTTTATGCAGGAAGGTATCGACCGAGGCGCCAAAACATTGAATGGTTATAGGATGTTGGAGTTACAGGCAGAAAAATCTTGGGCCATATGGAACAATCTTCCAATATAACATCATCGACCAAAGGAAAATATCCAGACTTTAGCAATACGCAGATTGCCTTTGCGAATAAGTCTGATGACGATCTGAGAGAAACAGAGCGCATGTTCAGATTGATGAATAATGCTACGCTTGTCTCTGTCGGTTCGATGGTTGGCAAGCTCGCTATAAAAATCGGATTACCATTCGTTAAATCGATTATTAAGCGGACCCTGTTCAAACACTTCTGTGGAGGGCTCAATCTGGCGGACTGCCAGGATGTAATTGACAATCTATATAAGAATCAGACACAGTCCTTGTTGGACTATGGGGTAGAAGGGAAGTCCGCAGATCCCGATCTCGATGATACCTTGTCAGAAGTCCTCAACGCAATTGACTTCGCAGCAGCCAACCACAGCGTACCAGCAGCGATCTGTAAGCTGACAGGATTAGTAGATAACGATGTCCTCATCAAGAAGCAAGTTGGTGGAGAATTAGACAGTCAGACTCAAATGCGCTATGACAAGTTTTATGAACGCATCCTATCGGCTTGTCGCCGAGCATATGACCTCAAGGTGGGACTGCTCATAGATGCAGAAGAGAGCTGGATGCAAGATGCGATGGATGATGTCGCCATGGATATGATGGCGAGATTTAATAAGGATCAAGTAATCATCTACAATACCTATCAGATGTATCGCAAGGATACCCTGGATAGACTCAAGTCCGACCATAAGAGAGGGCAAGATGAAGGTTTCATGATCGGTGCTAAGCTCGTGCGTGGAGCATATATGAATAAAGAGCGTGAGCGTGCTCAGGAGCAAGGATATCCTTCTCCGATCCATGATACGAAAGTGGATACAGATAGAGATTACGATGCAGGGATCATGTATTGTCTGGATCACATGGATGAGATATCGTTCATCTGTGCCAGCCATAATACTCATAGCAATCAGGTACTCGCTCGTGAGATCATAGATAGAGGTATCGAAATCGATCATCCTCATATCAATTTTTCACAGCTTCAGGGGATGAGTGATTACATCACGTTTAACCTAGCGCAGCATGGATTTAATGTAGCGAAGTATGTGGTCTATGGTCCGATCAAGGAAGTGGCGGACTTCTTGATCCGTCGTGCTGAAGAAAATACTTCTATTACTGGTGAGGCGGGCCGAGAGCTGACACTCATAAGGCAAGAGCTGGCACG
>CAZJTO010000102.1:0-8484 GCA_964548935.1 uncultured Saprospiraceae bacterium | reverse complement strand
TTGGATTTTCAGCTGAAAGCTCCCTACCCTACAGAATCGGCTTTGCGCTCGTTGGTGTTTGGTGGTTAGGATTTGCGCAGATTACCTTCAGGCGCATGCCAAAGGATAATAAAGAAAGCTTGCCCACGGGATTTATCAAGAGTGGTTATAAGGAGCTCAGGCACGCATTCTCTGACTTGTGCAAGGACAAGAACTTGCTATACTATCTCAGTTCATTTTTCTTTTATAGTGCTGGAGTACAGACCGTCATATATCTAGCCACGATATTTGCCGAACAAGAACTTGCTTTTAGTAGTGGTGAGCTTATTTTAACTGTGTTAATACTTCAAGTTGTTGCTGTGCTTGGTGCCTATCTATTTGCCAAAGTTGCCAAAGCTAAAGGCAGTAAGACTACTTTAATCATCCTAATCCTCATCTGGGTATGTATTTGCTTGGCGGCTTACTTCACTGAGTCTAAAACCCTGTTTTATATTATTGCAGGTTTTGTCGGTTTGGTGTTAGGAGGAATTCAATCTACTTCTCGAGCAGGCTTTACCAAACTCCTGAAAGCCGATCAAGATGATCTGAGTTCATTTTATAGCTTCTATGACGTACTATTTTATATTTCTGTAGTCTTTGGAACCTTTGCATTTGGTCTTGTTAACCAACTCACTCAGAGCCTCAGATATAGCGTCCTCGCTTTGGTCGTCTTTTTTGTGGTAGCAATAGCTTTATTGGCTCCTATGAAGTTTAGGGAGACGATCTCCACTAACTAATTACTCTACCAACTCAAAGCATCCTAAGTCTGGAGTCGTCGCATCCCTTAGCACACCGATTTGATCAGTAGTAATGTTAGGGATAGGTAGTCCTTGGTTTATACCCGCCGACATGGTATCAAGTGTAAATATAGCATTGGAGGCATCCACAAAGAGTTGGCCTTCTGGATTGATCAGACAACCATCGCAGACCGCTGAGAAATCAAACAAATTTTCGGTCTCATCGATTCTCAATATGGTCTGACTAAATGATAGGTTCAAACTCTCTGGATCACTCCCATCAGTTATATCAAAGATTACGATCTCATTTGGATTGGAACCAGTGAATATTGAGTTTCTGATAGTCGTAGTATTCGGTCTTATGGCGATCTGAACACAATCTATGTCGAGACATTGAAAATTATCTATGAATAGCCCAGGCTGATCATTGATATTATTCGCAATTGTATTGTAATTCAACTCGTAACTACCTCCTTGTGACAAGAGGATACTTTGGGCAGCATTATTGTAAAAAAGGCTATTATTTATCACTGCCTCGGCACCGATTCCAATGAATCCAACATTTGACGTATTGTGTATGTCACAGGATTCTATGAATACTTGTGATGCGCTATCAGCACGGATCCCAACTATGCTATTCCTTATCGTCGTATGAGAGAATCTGTTATTCCTACTGCCTGCTAAAAGCCTTATTCCCGACCATTGACCAGGTACATCGTCAAATGCGGGCTCCAAGCGATCACCTTGAATCACAACAGGTTGGTCCGCAGTCCCAACGACATCTATAGAGCCATTGGGAAGAAAAAACAACCCTCCATCATTAACGATTTGATCATTGAGGCGTGTTAGTCCACCATGAACAAATACCTGTGTGCCAGGTGGTATCACTAATCCGCAACTGTCGATAAATAGCAAGCCATTGACCACATAAGGCCTTGGATCATCCCATACAATACTTCCATTGTTACAGGTCAATCCAATCACCTGCCCCTGTGCATCTCTCGATGGAAAGTAATTCGCATTCTGTCCAAAGGCCTCTAAATTAAGAAAGTTTACATCCGAGCCACTTGTGACTTCAACGGTCTCGTTAATAACGAATGGGCTAACGGACAATGGCTCATCGGGATCGATAGTCACTTCGATGAATACCCATACGCTATCCATCCCATTGATCCTGACATCCTCAAACGAATTACCAGGTAATCCATCCACATTCATTCTGAATTTAGAATTGGGATCAGTCAATTTAATCTCTTGGATTGTGATATTGTTATCTGATAAATTTCTAATCCGCACTGATCGGGTAATGCTACCTATCTCAGTAAATACCGTATCGAATCTCAAGGTGTCAATAGAGAAGCTAATGTCGGATGATTGACTTGGAGTAAAGTCCTCACTAAAACAACTGGAAAATAACGTCAGACTGCAAACAAATACCAGTAACCCTCCGAAAATTGTAGTCCTTTTTTCAATACTATTACTCAAATTAATCAACTTTGCACGGGCTAAATTATAGGGTCTCATCGATATACTAACTCAGGGGCTTATTATAATATTACAAACTAACTCGCAAGGTGCGAAATTAAGTCAAAAAATGAGGGCTATTCCCTCTTAAGAAGTGGAGGCGACACCAGACCATTATCATATTGATTTTATTATACCTGCGTACAACGAAGAGCACTCAATTGCTAAGGTTGTACATGATATCCCTAAGGACCTTGCACGTCATATAGTGGTCTGTAATAATGGTAGTACCGACGAGACTAAGACTAATGCCCTGAATGCAGGTGCCATTGTGGTTGATGAGCCTAAAGCCGGGTATGGCCAAGCTTGCCTTAAGGGATTAGAGTATATTGATTCGCTCGATGTCAAATCAGATATCGTAGTGTTCTTAGATGGGGATTACAGTGACTATCCTGAGCATGCGATAGATCTTGTCAAACCTATAATCCAGGACGATCATGACTTGGTCATAGGATCTAGGGTCAAAGGAGATCTTCAATCTGGGTCAATGACTATCCCGCAGATGTTTGGCAATTGGTTGGCAACAACCTTAATTAAGGTCATATACAACTATGATTTTAGTGACCTTGGACCTTTTCGGGCAATTAAGTATACGGCATTGAATCAGATAAACATGCAGGATACCGATTATGGCTGGACCGTAGAAATGCAAGTCAAGGCGGCCAAATTAGGAATGAAATGTTCCGAAATCCCTGTAAACTATAGAAAACGCATTGGTAAATCGAAAGTGTCTGGCACCATCAAAGGGACATTTTTGGCAGGCCACAAGATACTTTGGACCATATTTAAACTTATCTAACGTATCTAACTTACATATTAAGAAAGAAGAATGTTACAAATCATTGGACAATTCATATTGATAATATACGGAATCGCAATTGTGTTGATCACCCTATACTGTCTAATGCAGTTTCACTTGCTCTATTATTATGGCAGGTATAAGAAAACTGTTAAACAAAATCTACTGGACCAAGCGGAAAACAGCGGTGTGCTTCCGATGGTCACGGTCCAATTACCAATATTTAATGAGCTTCATGTTTCTGCCAGATTACTTGATTCGATCACTAAATTAGACTATCCGAAAGATCGCTTCGAGATTCACGTCTTAGATGATAGTACAGATGAAACCAAGGATCTTGTCGCCGATGAAGTGAAGAAATACAAGGCTCAAGGATTCCTAATCGAGCATGTCACACGAGAAATAAGAACAGGATATAAAGCTGGTGCTCTCAAGGATGCTATGGATCAAGCCAAGGGAGAATTCATTGCAATTTTTGATGCGGACTTTCTACCTAAGCCATCATTCCTCAGAGATACCATCAAGCAATTTAACCATCCCAAAGTAGGGGTTGTACAGACACGATGGACTCATCTCAACCAAGACTACTCGCTACTTACAAGAGTTCAAGCTTTTCAGCTTAACGTCCATTTTACCGTGGAACAACTCGGTCGTAAAGCTGGTAACCTACTACTACAATTTAACGGGACAGCGGGTGTATGGCGAAAAGAGTGTATCAATGATGCAGGAGGCTGGGAGGCAGACACACTGACTGAGGATCTTGATCTAAGCTATAGAGCTCAACTGAAACACTGGGAAATCAAGTACTTGGAGGACACGACATCTCCTGCAGAACTTCCCGCAGAAATCAACGGATTGAAATCTCAGCAATATCGATGGATGAAAGGTGGTGCTGAAACCGCTAAAAAACTTATCCCGACCATTTGGCGATCAGAGCTAAGTCCGGTAAAAAAACTACATGCGACAACGCACCTTTTAGGTTCGTCGGTGTTCATAGCTGTTTTCATTCTTGGATTTATTAGCGTGCCCTTAGCGTTTGTATTGACACCATTGGGTATAGCGACAGAGAAGTTTGCGATATTCTTGGTGAGCTTGTTATCCATTCTAATCGTCTATTACGTAGCGAATGTAGAAGTTGCCTGGCATAAGGAAAACAAGTTTAAAATGATCTTTAAGTTTGTGTGCATCTTCCCTATATTCTTGAGTCTATCGATGGGCTTGTCATTTCATAATTCTCTGGCTGTAATACAGGGGTACTTAGGAAAGAAGACTGCTTTTGTGCGTACGCCTAAATTTGATATTACTAAAGTTGGCGATGGCTTTATACAGAAGAAATACTTCAGCCGTAAAATCAAGGCATCGGCAATTGTTGAGGGGCTTCTCTTCTTCTATTTTTTAATGGGATTTTGCTACGGGATGTGGTCAGGAGTACATGCCTTTGCACCAATGCACTTTTTATTGATGATTGGTTACGGTCTGTTATTTTACTATACGCTCAAGAGCGTTTCCCTCAGCAGAGGTTAATCTCATTATTCTGACTCGTGGACAAGCCTATTATAAACGGTGTTGCAGGGCTCATTTTTATCGCCTGTATTACCTATTTAGGATATATACCTGGACAGGATGATTTTTATCAGATCATAGTCCCATATACTATACTGTTTGGTAGCTATCTATACCTGCTAAGGGAGTGTAAATCATTCAGGTTTCTTCTTACTCTTGCCATTGTAGCCAGGTTCATACTGATTTTTACTGTTCCCAATCTATCGGACGATATTTATAGATTTATCTGGGATGGTCGAGCCATACATGCAGGCTTGAGTCCTTATGGTAGTTTGCCCAGTGATCTTGTTGGTACTGTCAGTGGCCTCGGTACTGAGTTGTTTGACTTACTCAACTCGCCAGAATACTATTCTCTCTACCCTCCGATATCCCAGATCTTCAATTATTGCTCTACACTTGTGAGCTCTGAGTCCTATATCGCAGAAGCCATAATTTATAAATCGATGCTCTTTGCCTGCGACCTCTTACTCATGAGGTTCTTGTATCGTATTGTACAAGCGATACAAGTTGACTGGAGTCGGATGTTCCTTTACCTCCTTAACCCCCTTATTATTATTGAGATTAATGGTAATGTGCATTTTGAGGGTGTTATGATCCTATTTTTAGCCGCCTCACTATATTATCTCTTTAACAACAGACATCTACGCTCTGGAGCCGCCTTAGGAGCATCTGTGGCAAGCAAAATGCTTACGATGATGTATTCTGTTGCTATGTTCTTCTATACACCCGCAAAACAACGGATTCCGCTTGTTATCGGTGCCGTAATCACGGGTATGATCCTGTTTTTACCTTTGGCGATCAGTTTAAATCAAGATGGAGCCAACGTCCTTGCAAGCCTCGACCTCTATGTAAAGAAATTTGAGTTTAATGGAAGCCTCTATTATCTCTTACGAGGTATTGGCTATGAGATATACGGATACAACACGATACATATCTGGGGCCCACAATTATCGATTGCGACGCTTCTGGCCATACTCTATATCTCTTATAAAACCAGAGAAAAGGATTACTACCATCTGCTCAATACGATATTCTGGTGTACGATCATATTTCTTGTAACCTCAAGAACGGTACATCCTTGGTATCTATCTTTGGCTATATTCAGCAGCGTCTTCACTCGATTCAGATTTCCTATACTTTGGTCTTATTTGATCTTCTTTACCTATATCAATTATAGCTATCTTGAATATCACGAAAATCTCTTCATTGTATTCATAGAGTATGGTTTAGTACTCGCTTATGGACTATATGAATGGAAATTAAAAAAGCCCCAAGTCGCATTGACTTGAGGCTTGTAAATTTTCTTATTAAGTCCATTTGTTAAAAGGACCACAGATCATGCTCCCATGCAAAGAGCTCCTGTTTTATCTTCTCCGAAGCGAGTAATCTATCGTACTCACTATCAGGGTATAAATCTTTCAATCTTAATCCTAAAGAATTAGACTCTGCATAGATGTAACTACCAAAAGCTCTCAACTCTAACAGATCATACCACGACATACGACTTACATCATTGAAGTCTGAAACCACTTGCTCCTTAGCAAGATGATATCTCGCTTTAGGATAATAAGCCCAGAACATTGGTATCTCGTATAGAAACTCGCCAGTATTCTCATCAAATTTATCCTGAATAGGTGCTATTCCGAGGATTCTCACCTTAACAGTAGAAGTTTTCTTATCAAAGAACCACACTTCCTTTACTCTATATCTCTGTATAGTAGCAGGGTCAAGAGGATTCTCAGTAATTGTGATCTGTTCTTCATATGTCTCAGGATCGTATATTAATGACGTATCGATTCTATTGAGCATGGCTGTCAAATCATCAGTATCCATAGCCTCTTTAAACTTCTCATCTCTGAAGACCGTAATCTGTCCTTCCATAGCCATTTCCTGCAGTATCGTGAAGAATGGTCGATCCTCATTTCTGAATGGCTGATTGATCTTCTCACGAGTATCTATCACCCTCCAAATCCTACGTTGCCACATGACATCATGTTCGCTTAATGGCTCATACTCAATCACTCGACTGTCAGCCATCAATCGTCTATCGACAATATCATCGTAATAGACACTCAAGTCTTCTTCTTCAAAAATGGTAGACTCATCAACCGTTTCTTGTTGCTCATCTGGATCATTCAAGAAGAAATCATCATCCTGTGCAATCGAAGTTGCCACAAGACCCATTAATAACAATAATGACAGGATATATCTCATATTCAATCTATTCTTAAAAATCTTAATTAAGTACAAAAGACATAGTTCCTAAGTCTCTTGATGCAATATCACCAGGGCACTTACACTTGATATTTTCGAAGAAGAATCTATCTCCAGGTACTGCCTTGCCCAATATTCTTTTAGAGTCTCCATTAAATGTTCCACCAGGGTTAACAGCCACTTCGGCATCGTCTCGTCTTGGAACTCTAACTAGCTGGAATCCTGAAATATTACATTTCGCATCAAAATCGAAACCTTGTAATACAGGAATTACACCTTTCTGAGCTTTGAATGTACCTGATCCCATTTTACCTCCTCTATTATTCGATAGCATTGGGATTGGATCTGGAATTCTCTTAACTCTAAAATCCTTTGACGCATCAAAACCCGGCGCTTTTAATTGGATTTTAGCGTACTCCCCATTTTTCGTAGGCTTACTTACCTTTACATTGTAGGTTCCATCTGAGTTCTTAGAGATATTTCCACCTCCAGATCCTCCCATAGACACTTTCACCTGGCTACTTGGCACACCTGCCACTGATACCTCTACAGGATTATCAACACCAATGTAAAATACATTCATCTTAGACGCAGATATTGCTGCTGAACGCTCTCCTACTTCGTACTCATAAGTACGTTTAAACGTCTGGGTTTCTCCCGTCACAGGATTCAATATTGACGCTTCAACGTTATAGTTTTTCTTACCTACTCCATTGGCTTTAGCTGTAAATTCGGCAACACCGTCAGCATTAAGTGTTAGAGGCCTACCGTTAACCTTGATAGATACACCAGTGTTAGACTCTGCTGAAGCAGAAGCACTCATGAATACCTCGGTCTTAAATGTTTCTCCATTGATCACATAGGTCTTATCTGGTGATGATACCACTGTGAACTTATCTAAAACTACATCTGTACTAGTTCCCACTTTATTTGCGAGGTAACTCAGGAATGTAGATTCAGTACTAATCACATCATTCTGAAACTTTCTAAAGATCGGCAGTACGGCCTGAACCGGCATCTGCTTAAAGTTGAATGTAGCCCAGTCAAATTGAGTATTTTTAGACTTAGTCGCTGCCTTTTCTTTCCAAGTCGCATCATCGACGATTGCCGGAATTTCCTTAGCAAAGGTTGCTCTATCATCTTCATCGACGAGTTCTAAGATCTGAGATCTAAAGTCAAGAAGTTTCTGCTTTAGTTCTTCACCTTTACCATCTTTTACAAGTAAGCGGCTGGTAACATCTTTATTCTTCTTACCTCTAAGCGTAGTGGTCTTCTTACCATCTTTGAAGACATAATCATCATCATTATAAACACCATCTTGATTACCAGAGGCATCAATAAGATATTCAATAATGTCTTCGATCTCCTGCTTCATTGTAACTGTAAGCTCATGAGCCGGATCTATGCGTTCAGCATACTGCGCAAGCGCTTTTTTCTTCTTAGCACCATCACGAATCAACTCCGGAAGGGCTTTATTAGATTCTTCAATCGCTTTATTAGACTTGATAAGTCCTTTATCAACAATCTTGAAGGCGTTAAAAATCTCCGCAGATACATTAAGAGCCAGCATTGCCGTCAATACCAAATACATGATATTGATCATTAGCTGACGGGGTTCCTTAGGAATTG
>CAZJTO010000101.1:0-8544 GCA_964548935.1 uncultured Saprospiraceae bacterium | reverse complement strand
TATTTTTTAAGCTGACGGTCCTACGTTTCTTGTTGACTTTGAATTTCACAGGCTCGAGGAGTCCTGTATATCCGTACTCTTCGAAATGCTTAACTAACGCTTTAGTCCTTTTAGGTATATAGGTGTTCAGGACACGCTTTTTTTCATTTTGCCATTCTTCATCTACTTCCCAGCTATCTACAGCAATATGCCAACCATAACTTTGGTATGAATCTTTACCCCAACGAGCTTGTTCTGCCAGCAGGGATACCTCTACTTCAGCAGCCCTATTGCGATATAACTCACTGACATGACCTGGTGTGAGAATCCCGTCAGTATTGATACAGAGATCATATAACTCATCCATCAAGATCGTTCTGAAATCATCACGATTGAGAAGCTCCGCTGGAATCGGACCGCAGTTTTCAAATGGACCAAAGAAATATTGATAATCACTACTTTTTTCGGGATGCCACTTGCCACCGTTCCCAAGGCTGTAGTCAATATCATAGAGCATAAACCGATAACCATTGGTTACCCCATTAGCTCCATAATACCCCACCATATTTTTGTATTTACCCCAGTCATGTCCGGAGGCATATCCCATAAAAACAAGGTATCTCGCAGCCATTTGCGGATCGATATATTGGGTCAGCTCATCCATGGTTAGCGAACCATAATCGATGCTGTCAAGCTTATACCAAAGAGTATCGAGCTGATCTTCTTTATGCCATATCTCTCCAGCTTTTACGATTTCTATATCCTCTTTATCGATCTTTAAATAGTCTTCAAAAAAGCCTGCATCAGGTCGCTCCATAAGATGATAATGGCCCCAGTATTGCCCATTGAGAAATAGGTGGACGAATCTCCCATGAGGGGCTAACAATCCTGCCTCAAGGCTTAGATCATACATAACCCGATTACGAATATATTGTGGCGTGAGCTCATTACTGAATTCCGCATTTAAACCATCTTGTGAACCTGCCCGTAATAAAAGTTTGTCATAAGAATTTACGGCTGGTATATATCTATCGCCAGCGGCAGTGTTGTCTTCATGGAAGATGTCCCCTTCGAGTTTTTTGCTCCCATATTTCTTCTTAAACTCCAATCGAAAATTCTTTTTAGGGTTGGTCGGACTATCACCCCAAATCTGTAAGCCCGCATTGACGACCATATTTGGAATCTGTGGGTTGTTCCAGATGAACTCTGCACACACTGGTACTTCCTTCCGTTCTGGATCTACAGGGTCGATCTGAGCACCAGACAAGGAGATTATGGGCAGTGCTTGGAAGGCAGCTTCTAATTCGGTCTCAGATACGGACGTCAGATTTTGATCTTGTCGTACATCTCTAATGTTGAGATAGGTGTAGCTCACGGTCTGCGAAGAATCATTGTCATGATAGACCTTGATCTTGATAATCTTAGATTTCTCGATCTTGAGCTTCTCTGGAAACTCGTCAGAGCTTCGCTTGGGTTCACTGAGGTCATCTGTATAGACAACTTTAAGAGCGTCGGAAGATGGCATGATCGTTAGATCAAAAGGTTCCTCAAAAAAACCAGCAGGATGACTTATGGCAAACTGATCTTGTGTAATTTGGCTTAAGCCAAATTGTAAACAGATAATCGTTAATAGAGTCGTATATATTATTCTTATCATTGATGGCAGCGTAGGCTCGATAATTTGATTGCGCAAAGATCAACAAAATATGTTCACAGCGCATGATCTATGTGTCAAGATTGACTTAAAGTATTTATGAATAATGACATAGATAACTCGGCTTTGGACTTTCTCGCTAATCAGCTTGAAGGAGACTTGTTATATGATGAAATGATCAGGGTCCTCTATGCAACGGATGCTTCGGTATATCGTGCGCTGCCTCAGGCTGTTGCATTTCCTCGATCGGATAATGATATCGTTAAGTTGGTGCATTTTGCTAATGACAATCAGACTTATCTGGTGCCACGGGCTGCAGGGACTTCATTAGCAGGTCAGACAGTCGGAGAGGGTATCATCGTAGACTGTTCACGATACCTCAACCAAATCACCGAAATCAACACTGAAGAACGTTGGGCACTGGTAGAACCAGGTGTTATTCGCAATGAACTCAACCACCATCTTATTGGCACAGGATTGTTTTTTGGTCCGATCACTGCCACGGCGACAAGAGCGACGATTGGAGGAATGGTTGGTAATAATTCGGCGGGTACCAATTCCATCGTATATGGCACCACCCGCGATAAGATTATCGAGGTAAGCGGTGTTCTAAGCGATGGTTCTACAGTGACATTCAAAGCGGATCAGAACAAGAGTATGAGTGGTGGTGAGTTAGAGATGGCAATAAGAACCCATCTTCATAAATCCCTCTCAGATGCGACTTTCCGACAAACTATAAAAGATAACTATCCCAAACCCTCGATCCATCGGCGCAATACAGGATATGCCTTAGATGTACTAGCCGCTTCCAATGCCTTCAATGTGAATGGAGCTCCATATAATATTGCAGAGCTTATCTGTGGCTCCGAAGGTACTTTGATGATGATTACTTCAGTAAAAATTCACTTAGACCCTGTGCCGCCAGTAGAGCAAGCAGTTATAGCGGTGCATTGTACATCTATTGATGAGAGTCTACGGGCTACTCAGGTGGCTATGAAACATCATCTCTATGCCTGTGAGCTTATGGACAAGATCATCCTAGATTGTACCAAGGAGAATGAACTTCAAAATGCCAACCGTTTTTTTGTCGAGGGAGATCCTGAGGCTATCTTATTGTTAGATATTAGATCTGACAGTTCCGATGGACTAAAGAATCAATGTGCAGAGATTATTGCTGATCTCAAATCGCATAAGATGGGCTATGCTTATCCTATAGTCCATGGCGCGGATACTAAGAGAGTATGGCAACTGCGGTCAGCTGGATTAGGCTTATTAGCCAATATAAAAGGAGATGCTAAGGCAGTTGCCTGCATTGAGGATACGGCTGTCGCCCTCGATGATCTTCCAGAATATATAGCGGACTTCAATAAGATACTTGATACATATGGACAGCGGTCTGTGCATTATGCCCATGCTGGTGCTGGAGAAATTCACTTGCGACCTATCTTGGACTTGAAGAAGTCAGAGGATCGCAAACAATTTTATGAGATCAGTAAAGCCACAGCGGAGCTTGTCAAAAAGTACAATGGATCACTGAGCGGCGAGCATGGGGATGGCAGAGTAAGAGCACCGTTTATACCAATGATGGTGGGCGAAGAAATCTATCGTTTTTATCATGAACTGAAAGGAGTCTGGGATCCTAATAACATATTTAACAGAGCTAAGATCTTAGATGCGGACCCGATGAACGAGTCGCTGCGATATGAAGCAGATCAGGAAACTCGCCAGATCGATACGGTATTTGATTTTAGTAGTACCGATGGAATGTTGCGTGCCGTTGAAAAATGTAACGGCTCAGGAGATTGTCGCAAGCTACCCTTATCTGGAGGTACGATGTGTCCGAGCTATCAAGCTACACGTAACGAAAAGGACACCACCAGAGCTCGCGCTAATATCCTGAGGGAGTATCTAACTCGTAGCACCAAGCAAAACTATTTTGATCATGAAGAGATAAAAGAGGTTCTTGACCTCTGCTTATCCTGCAAAGGATGCACCTCAGAGTGCCCGTCTAATGTGAATATGACGATGATGAAAGCTGAGTTTCAACATCAATACTATACCGACAATAAGCGTCCCTTGAGATCACATATTTTTGGACACATCAATGATCTCAATAGGGTCGGGTCGATTGCTCCATGGTTATATAACTTGGGCGTATCAGGTGGACTATCGGGATTGTCCAAAAAAATCATTGGAGTACATCCGTCAAGGTCATTGCCTAAAATGGATCGCATATCGCTTAGACAGTGGTATAAAAAGAATTATGTGGCTCCTGCTCAGTCTATTGGTAAAGTTATCCTCTTCGTAGATGAGTTTAGCAACTACAATGAAACTCACATTGGCATTCAGACAATCCAACTTCTTGTCCGTCTTAATTATGAGGTTACAGTTGTGGATCACCAAGAAAGTGGGAGAGCAGCATTTTCTAAGGGACTGCTTAA
The DNA here is from genome assembly GCA_964548935.1 of uncultured Saprospiraceae bacterium. Lineage (GTDB taxonomy): Bacteria > Bacteroidota > Bacteroidia > Chitinophagales > Saprospiraceae > GYS-P2D. The sequence goes on along the minus strand of CAZJTO010000101.1, from coordinate 4,470 downwards.
TAAGGCTAAAAATCACGCTGAGCATAATGTGGAAGTACTCAGCAAATTAGTTTCGCCAGAAGTTCCCCTGATTGGTATAGAGCCATCGGCAATATTGGGTTTCAGAGATGAGTATCCGTTGATAGTGGGGGATCAATTAAAGGCGCAGGCAGAATTGTTGAAAGCTCAGACGCTTACTATTGACGAGTTTATCGCTCAGGAATACCGTGCAGGGCGTATCCGTTCAGAGCAGTTTGAATATCGTGATGAACATATTAAGTTACACGGTCATTGCCACCAGAAAGCACTCTGCGATATAACAGATACCATTGCCATGCTGTCCATTCCCAAGGGACATCATGTCGAATTGATTCCAAGTGGTTGCTGCGGAATGGCGGGATCATTTGGTTATGAAAAAGAGCATTTTGAGGTCAGTAGACAGATTGCAGATCTTGTTTTATTGCCTGCGATTACATCCGCAAAGCACAACGAAATAATTTGTGCTCCGGGCACATCGTGCAGACACCAGATCAAGGATTTAGCAGATATAATTGGCTATCACCCTGTTGAATTGCTTTTTAAGGCGCTCAAGAGTTAAATTTGGAATGTTATAACTAAACTAGATATCATGCAGATCATCAGACAATTCAGTTTTGCAGTCGTCATTTTGATAGCCTTTACGCTCAATCTAAATGCGCAGACCACATTTGATTTCGAGCATTATGAATCCTTTCTACAAAGCCATATTGACCAAGGCAAGATAGCTGGTGCAGTAAGTTTGGTGAGCCATGGCGACAAGATCGTTCATGATCAATCTTTTGGCTATAACAGCCTGGGTGATCATTCGCCTATGACCTCTGACAAGCTGTTTTATATACAGTCGATGACCAAGCCGATTGTATCAGTTGCTTTTATGACCCTCTATGAGCAAGGGCTTTTTAGCTTGACTGATCCTGTGTCTAAGTTTATTCCTGAGTTTGACAATCTAAAAGTCATTGAAGTACAGACAACTGAAGATGGCACTCCTACTGGAGTAGAGTACGTTGATCTCGCCCGACCTATAGAAATCTGGCACTTACTGTCACACACTGCTGGGTTCTCTCATGGTCTCGGACCAAATGAATATGACCAGAAATTATCTGCCTTACTCTATCCTGAAATGCAAGAAAAACCTGGTCACGCTAATATTGAATCAAGAGTCAAAGCGCTGATGTCGTATCCGCTAATGGGACAACCTGGTGAACAATGGAATTATAGTGCGTCACCCGATGTATTAGCTTATCTGATTGAGATTATTACGGGTAAAAATGCCGAACAATTTCTACAAGAGGTCATATTTGATCCACTCGGTATGACGACGGCTGGATACAATGTGAAGGATCATCATACTGATCAAGTCGTAGGCATGCATATGATGAGTGAAGCTGGCGAACTAACATCCGCACCTCAATGGAGTCCATTACAAGGAAATACAGTGTTTGGTGGAACACATGGATTGTTTTGTTCTGCTGGAGATTATATGAAATTCTCTCGCATGCTCATCAATGGAGGTAGCCATAATGGTGCGCGTATAGTTAGTCCTAAGACAATCGAATTGATGACCGAGAGCTTTACTGATCAATTGATATTTAGACCTGGCAATGGATTCGGTCTTGGGTTTGGAGTACGCACAGATGTGGGTCAAAGTAAATTAAGCGGTTCAGAAGGAGCGTTTTACTGGGGTGGGGCATTTAATACCTACTTTTTTGTTGATCCAGAAGAAGACTTAATCGCAGTGTTGATGACACAGTCGTGGCCATATACTGACTTTTATGCCAACAAGCTTCGTCAGATGGTATATTCTGCGATGTCCGAGTAAACATAGTTGTAACCCCCAATATTAACCGATAAGCTTCATTTGATTGAATTTTAAAACCCTGTGTTTTTGGCTGTTCACGGCATGTCTCCTGCTGGCTTGTAAGGAAGAGCAGTATATCATAGAGCCGCAATATTATCCGAGAGATAGCCATCACTCGTACAGTCAATCGATGGGACAACTTGGTCTGGATCAAACACAGTTATATAAGAATTGGATGGACGCCCATGATCGTGCCTTGTCCAAACCAGTTATCGTTAAAGCGCCGTTTCAAGAAATGTTTTATTTCGATGACCGTCATACTGATGCGTATGGATATCAATTTTCAATTGAAAAAGGCCAGAAGACTACCATAAGCATCAATCAACTCAAGGGAGATCCAGGTCATATATTCATGGACTTGTATCACATAGTTGAGGATACCATCAAAAATTATGATCACATCGCTTCATCCGACACGGTCAACAATCGCATTGTCGTGGAGCACAATGTTAAAGGAGGGTTTTTACTCAGGGTGCAGCCTGAGCTATTGCGTTCAGGTGTGTACAATCTTAAAATAGTGGTTGAGCCGTCATTGGCATTCCCTGTGAGTGGAGGCGAAGAACATGATATAGGGAGTTTATTTGGTGTGCCCAGAGAAGCGGGGAAGCGAGTGCACGAAGGCATCGATATATTCGCTAAGCGTCATACTCCTATAGTCAGTGTGTCAGACGGAAAGGTCACCTTTGCCGGTGAGAAAGAGGGTAGTCTGGGAGGTACTGTTATTTGGGCTCGTGATACGCTCAGAGATCTTGCGATGTACTATGCGCATCTTCAAGAAGTGTATGTAGAGACTGGAGATTATATAAGACGTGGTGATACAATTGGATCTAATGGTAACAGCGGAAACGCCGTTACCACTTATCCACATTTGCACTTTGGTATATATGGCGGTGGAGCCATCGATCCGTTTCCATATGTGGTCGAGAAGCGTACGGAGCCAAGCTCAATATTAGCAGATAGTTCTTGGCTCAATAAAGCCATTCGTATAGACAACCCCGATGGAACCAATAGGAATCTATATAGTCGTCGATTGAATCAATTCATGAGCCATGAGGAATACGCCAGCGTAATCGGAGTTACCTCAACGTACTATAAAGTACGCAAGGCTACTGGAGAAATGAGCTATGTGTTTTATGACTACATCGAGCCTCTTAATCGAGCTATTCAGAAAGTCACGTTGGATCGTGACATCGAATTCTACACCAAGCCATCATTCGAGATTTCAAATTCTGAGATCGTACCAGAGGGGACGACTGTTAAGATCCTTGCTAAGTCAGGGCAGATGAGCTATTGTGAACTCCAGAATGGAATCCAAGGATGGGTCGTCATATGATTATCAGAAATAATTGCTGCGAACTAGGAACTCATTCTATAGAAATAGAATTAAACAATTAGCAATTCATTTGTTGATCAGTACATTATTACCTTACACTTCGAATTTGACTTATGAGATATATAATACTATTTATTACCATTTTACTGCTACCGATAATGGCAACTGGACAAGACGATAATACGTATCAAGAATTCTTCGCTAATATTTCAGAAACACCTGAGACCTATGAGGCTCATACTGTCGCAGTACGTATGATAGAGGGCTTGGGATTTAGGTTTTACTGGGGTACCGATGATTTATCCGATGAAGATTACTTGTTTGAGCCGACTGAAGATACCCGCAGCATTGGCCAGACCTTAGACCATATTCTCGGACTGTCTAATTTGATACTGAATGCAGTTCATGGACGTGTAAATGGGGCTAGCGATTATGGAGAGATAGATTATCACCAGAAGCGCTTACTAGTCTTAAAGAATCTACATGAAGCGAGAAGTATTCTTATGGCTGCTTCTGATGAAGATATGAAGGAGATGGGCATCATCTTTAAGCGCGGAGATACAGAGCAAAGATTTGATTTTTGGTATGCGATTAATGGTCCTATTTCAGATTCGTTGTGGCATGTTGGCCAGATTGTATCTTACCGCAGAATGGCTGGAAATCCGTTTAATAGCAAAGTAAGCGTGCTCTCAGGCACTGTGCGTAATTGATCTATAGAGATTTCCTATTGTACATCAACCAACATAACATAGCAAGTGGGGCAGAATGAGCTCATCACGATTATCGTGGGGACTAATGCAGAGAGTGGTGATACCAGAGCTATTGCCTCCATGTATGAGGCTTTACTAAAAGAGCGTCATGTTGCATTTAAATTGTGTGACCTCAAAGATATCCCCAGCGATATCATTGCTCCTGATATGTACTATAATCGCAGTAAGAGTTTCGTGCAATTTCAGGAACAGTATTTAGTGCCGACGGATAAATATATCATCATCATACCGGAATATAATGGTGGGATTCCTGGCATATTTAAGCTTATGATGGATTGCAGTGATATCACTACATCGTGGTGGGGTAAGAAGGCCTGTCTTACGGGAGTATCTGCCGGGCGATCCGGAAATCTGCGGGGTTTAGATACTTTGACGAATTATCTCAATTACCTCAAAGTAGATGTGTTTAAAAACAAAATTCCGATTTCTCGAGTCGACGATTTAGTAAACGACGGCAAGTTGACAGATCAAACTACGATCGATGTAATTAC
>CAZJTO010000100.1:0-8600 GCA_964548935.1 uncultured Saprospiraceae bacterium | reverse complement strand
AAAGCTTCAAAACATGGTTTGAACCCATACGACCGGTGAGAATTGAAAAGAACTCGCTTACGATACAGGTCCCCAATAATTTCTTCTACGAGTGGCTCGAAGAAAACTATGTGGGTTTACTCAAAAAGACGATTAGAAAAGAGCTCGGGGACGAGGGACGTCTGGAGTACCAGATTGTTGTTGAAGACCATAGCAATACGTCATTGCATATGGCGGATGGACAGTCCAAGTTTCACTCCACTGAGGCGATCAGAAATCCATTTGTCATACCAGGTATCAAGAAAGTTAAAGTTGATCCTCAACTTAATGCTAAGTACACTTTCGAAAACTTCGTTGAAGGCGACTGTAACAAGTTGGCACGGTCAGCAGGATTAGCGATTGCTAAGAACCCTGGCGGTACGGCATTTAACCCCCTCGTCGTATATGGCGATGTAGGATTAGGTAAAACTCATTTGGCGCATGCCATAGGTAATGAAGTGTGTCGCAGATTTCCTAACAAGTCGATCTTATATATAAGCACCGAAAGATTTACGAATCAGATAATAGAATCAATCCGAAAAGGATCGATCAGTGATTTAGTGAACTTCTATCAGACCATAGATATGCTGATAGTCGATGATATTCAGTTTCTCAGCGGCAAGGCAAAAACTCAAGAGATATTCTTTAATATCTTCAATGAACTCCATCAACTTGGTAAACAGATCATACTAACTTCAGACCGTCCTCCTAAGCTCTTAGAAGGCATCCAAGATCGCTTGATCAGTCGGTTCAAATGGGGACTTTCAGCGGATTTGCAGACACCAGATTTTGAAACACGTATGGCTATCCTACTAGCCAAAATAGAGATTGAAGGTGCAGAGATTCCAAGTGATGTCATGGAATTCATCAGTTATAATGTGAAGAACAATGTCCGAGAGCTTGAAGGCGTGCTAATATCCTTGGTGGCGCAATCCACTCTGAACAATAAAGAAGTTGATGTCATATTAGCTAAGCAGGTGGTGGAGAGTTTTGTGAGCGATGTAGGCAAAGAGATTACTGTAGAAAATATTAAGAACCTGGTCGCAGAGCATTTCAAGATTCCATTAGATAAACTCCAAGGTAAAACTAGAAAAAGAGAAGTTGTGATTGCAAGACAACTCTCCATGTACTTAGCTAAGAATCATACCACCAATTCTCTTAAGACCATCGGGGATCAATTTGGTGGGCGCGATCATAGTACCGTCATTTACTCTTGCCGTACAGTACAGGACCTCATGGATACGGATACTTTATTCAAGGATACTGTGTCAGAGCTTGAAAAAAAGGTCCAGATGACGATTTCTAATGGTTATTAGAACCCCCTAAAAAACCCGAAATTGGTCTGAGTCATATTATTACATTTGGTTAATTAACTCTTAACGTGGGTACGAGGACCCATAATTGCTATATTTCAAGTGTGAGAAGTAGTAATTTTGAATAAAATAGTATCCAATGAAGTGTCTTCAACTATTCTTGGCAGTCAGTTTCCTTGCCCTTTTCACCTCATGTAAGGACTCATCATCCACAGAATCATCATTTGGTGTTGAGCCTAAGGAAGTCACCGATGCGGGACTCTCATGGTATAAGATTGATGACTTGGACCAAATGGATCTTGGTGATAAGAAGGTTATGATAGATATGTATACTTCATGGTGTGGATGGTGTAAGGTTATGGACAAGAAGACTTTTACCGATCCCGAAGTTGTGAACTATCTTAATGACAACTTCGTCATGGTGAAATTTAACGCAGAACGTCGAGAGCCAGTGTCATTCCAAGGCGAAACATATGAATGGATCAATGCAGGAAGGAGAGGCGCCAACAAACTCGCGTTAAAATTGATGAGTGGCAGAATGGCATATCCAACGATGGTCTATCTTGACAATGAACTCAATACTATCAAGTCAAGCCCAGGTTACAAAAAACCAGATCAACTCTTACAAGAGCTGCAGGTCCTGTAGCGCAGGTTTTATTTCGCGATCTGTTAATTAGTCGAAATCTTGTTATATTCAGTTAGGACTTTGCAATAAGGCCTTCTGTTATACCATTTAATAGATTTTGATCACTTAATATCAATCGCCATGCAACCTTTTAAGCTATTCTTACTCCTTTCTCTTTTCGTTACTCTACATTCTTGTCAGACAGATACTGCTGTTCTTGCGACAAAGACAGAAACGGATTCTAACGGCTACACCTATGAATACGTAAGCAATGATCCATCTGATACGCGTATTTACACCTTAGACAATGGGCTCAAAGTATACCTCAGCGTGTACAAAGAAGAGCCCAGAATAATGACCTATATACCCGTTAAAGCTGGTGGTAAGTTCGATCCACCTAATTCGACTGGGCTGGCCCATTATTTAGAGCATAATCTGTTTAAGGGGTCAGCAAATTATGGTACCAAAGACTGGGAGAAAGAAAAACCCTTAATAGATGAAATAGAACGACTCTTCGAAGAGTATCGTACCATTACGGATCCTGATGCCCGTAAGGAACATTATGCTAAGATTGACGAGCTTTCGCAAGAAGCATCACAATATGCTATTGCTAATGAGTATGATAAGATGTGTGCATATCTGGGATATACTAGCACCAATGCATACACTACAGAAGATCGAACGGTATATATGAATAATATTCCGTCTAATCAGATCGAGAACTTCCTCGATATAGAGTCTAACAGGTTTCAGATCATAGTGAATAGACTGTTTCATACTGAGTTGGAGACCGTTTATGAAGAGAAGAACCGGAGCTTGGATAATGACAATTGGAAGTCAGCGGAAGCTCTAGCTAAAGAAATGTTTCCCAATCACCCCTATGGTACTCAGACGGTAATAGGAACTATAGATCATCTGAAGAATCCGTCTATAACTGATATCAACAACTACTTCTATAAATACTATGTCCCCAATAACATGGCGATCTGTATGAGTGGTGATCTTGATCCTGAAGAGACCATCAAGCTGATAGATAAGTATTGGGGTGACATAGAATCCAAGGAGCTTGAACCATATGTCAGTAAGGAGGCGGACCCAATATCTACTAACAAAGAGATCTCCATAATTGGTCCCGATAAGGAAAATCTATCTATGGGGTTCAGAATGGGAGGCACTTCAAGTGAGGATTTTTACAAACTGCAACTAGTCGATTTCATGATGAACAATAGTACTGCAGGATTAATCGACCTCAACTTAGTGCAGGCTCAGAAAGTTCTAGCTGCAGGTTCCTATGTGAATGCCATGAATGATTACAGTGTGCATCAGTTCTGGGGTGAGCCTCGAGAAGGCCAAAGTTTGGAAGAAGTCAAAGAGCTCATACTCAGTCAAATTGATCTCATCAAAAATGGTGAATTTGAAGATTGGTTGGTGCCAGCTGTCATCAATGAGTTCAAGAAAATGAATATGGAATCACTAGAGAACAATAACGCTCGTGCGAATTATATGGTGATGGCCTTTACAAATGATATACCGTGGGTAGATTATGTGGGTACGGTTCAAAAGATGGAGGCATTGACTAAAGAGGACATAGTCAATTTTGTATCCGATAATTATAATAATCACGTTGTAGTTTATAAAAACCACGGTGAAGACCCTAACAAGGTGCAGGTAGAAAAGCCGAAGATTACTCCCGTAAAAGTTGATCGAATTGCACAATCTGATTTCTTTCAAAATGTTAAGGATAGAGATGTCGCGGTTATCGAACCTGTATTCGTAGATTATGAAAAGGACATTTCTAAGACGACCATGAATTCAGATGTTCCAGTATGGTATAAGGAAAATGGAGAAAACAGTCTATTCACGCTCTACTACCTACTAGAAATGGGAACCAATGAAAATCCAAAAGTTAAGATCGCCTTGGATTATCTCAACTACCTGGGTACAGAGTCTCTGAGCTCTGAGGAGTTTAAAAAAGAGATGTATAAAATTGGATGCAACTTTGGCGTGTTTGCTGGAGAAGAGCGACTGTATGTATATCTCTCGGGACTCAGTGAAAACATGGAAGAAGGACTTGCCCTATTTGAGTCACTGTTAGCTGCGCCTCAAGGAGATACGGAAGTGCTTGAGAATGTAAAACTCGACGCTCACAAATCTAGAGCAGACGCTAAAAAAGAGAAGTGGAGGATACTTTGGCAAGGGCTGTCTAACTACGCTAGATATGGACCAGACTCGCCATATACCAATGTCCTATCTAACGAAGATATTGACAATTTAAACTCCGATGAATTAATTGAGATTGTTAAGAGCATCCCAATGATGGATCATAAGGTCATGTACTATGGCCCAGAGCCACAGGGAGACGTGGTTGCCATGCTGAATAAACATCATAAAGTGCCTGATGAGCTACAGGCATTACCAGATCGCAAGGAGTTTGCAACTATGGATATCGTTGATCCAGAGGTATACTTTACTAATTATGATATGGTACAAGCAGAAATGGCGCTAACATCTAAAAAGGGCGAGTTTAACAAAGACTTGTTACCAGAGGTAAATGTATTCAACGAATACTTTGGTTCTGGGATGTCGTCTGTGTTGTTTCAAGAGATTAGAGAGGCCAGAGGCTTGGCTTATTCTGTATTCTCTCGATACGAAATTGCTCAAAAAGCGGAGAATAATGATTATCTGACGGCCTATCTAGGTACTCAGGCGGATAAGCAAGAAGAAGCATTAGATGCACTAGTAGACTTGCTGAACAATCTGCCTGAATCAGAAAAGAATTTTGAAACTGCGAAACAATCCATTTTATCCAAGATGGAGAGTAATCGGATCACTAAAACTCGAGTATTCTTCAATTATATAGCGGCGTCTGACAGGGATTTGGATTACGACATTCGACGGGATATATATGGAGGAGTCAAGGATATGACATTCGACGATTTGAAGCAATTCCATAGCAAGTATGTTAAGGACCAGGAGTTTAATATCTCGGTGATCGGAGATGAAAAGAGAATGGACTTCCAAGCACTGGGCAAATATGGTGCGATCAGAAAACTTAGTTTATCAGAGATATTTGGTTATGAGGATTATAACAAAGACCTAAAAGGATAAACACGATTAACCTATTCCTATTATTAGCCTGCCAGCTGCGATTGTATCTGGCAGGCTTTTTTATTTAGTAGAGTAGATTATTTACCCTTTTACTCCTCTGATAGTCGTCGTTTCTTGTATCCAGCACTCCACCTTAAACCTACTCCCTTCCTTTAATCCTCGTTGGAATATGTCTCCCGTAGAGGGCATGTACTGGGTGTATTGATTAATCCATTTGTTGGCCTCGGCAGTTACTGAAGGGTCTACTCGTTTAGCTTTTTCAAATTGATCAATGGCAGGCCACGTTACAATCTGACTGTTCCATCCTCTACCTGATCCGCACAGGGGCCCGGACGACGCATATAACTTTCCAATGAGCAGATATGGTTCACCCCAGTTAGGGTTGTTCTGTGCAGCTTGGCGAGCATACGATCTGGATGCAGTAAAGTTCTTGATGTGGGCGTAATAAATCTTTGAAATTAGCAATTGCTTCTCAGCCTTTTTGATAGGATCATCGGTCTCAGAGATATACTGCTCATAATGACCTATCGATTCCTCAAATCTCCCTTCGTTCAAGGCATTGTATGCCAGTTTTAATGGTCCAGGAGGTGGTGGGGCTACATAGCATTCTTTATCCTTGGCAGCCTTCAGACGCTGTACTCGTGGATCTTGAGGATCGCATTGAGCCCAGACCATCTTAAGATATACTTCAGTGACATTGTCACAATCGGTAGTGTCTTGTAGATACTGATCGAAATAGCGATCCATAAAGTAGTCACAGTTGTAAAACCCTCTGATTCCCTCAAGCCCTGACAGTAAACTTGGACTATACTCGTTAATGACGTCCCATGCGTCGCAGTATTCTCCTTCACATGTTTCGAGGCCATGATCTATTGCATCGAAGATCTCATACGCTAGATTGTCAGCGATTTCAATTTCAATTTCTTCATCCAATACTCTATCGTAGAGCATTCTGGAAAATGGATTGATGATGAAATAATCCGCTTCTTTTCCTTTTTTGGTCAAGACATCCCTGAACCCCACAAAAATGTCATTGTCATCTACGAAGTTGCGATAGCTATAATAGGAGTTAAATGCTTTTCGGGCTTGGATTGTGCCATCATCTTCAAAGCACTCCATGCGCTTGTCATAAATGCTTAATATGGTGTCTACAAGTGCCGCTTGACTTTCGCTATCCGTGGCTTGCTTGAAAAAATGATCATAAATCTTGATGCCATCATCATATTGATATTTTACGCGACCATTAGCACCGGGTGCATTGTAATAGGCTTGCTTCCAGATCTCTCTTGCTCTATCCCATTTTTCGAATCGGATCTGATCTCTATAAATCACATAGGCATCTTCAGTTCTATCTCGCAGTGATGGGGCAAGATCATCGAATGTAATGCAATCCGTAAGCGACTCAAGTCGTGGTTGCTGTACTACGGGTTTCGAGGGAGCCTCCACAATAGGTTCCGTAACCTTTGGTGAGCAGGCAGAGATCATTAAAAGACCTATTACAACAGTGATAACCAGCTTGAAACACTTCATGTATATGATTTATATCATTTAGACTATAAGTCCAAAGATAAGTAGCACTGATTTATTTCGGTAGACTATCAATTGTCTTGTCGGTCATTGAGTAATAAGCGAATCTACCTACCTAGACAGATTAATCATATAGAGCAACATAGTCATTCCATGCCTTACTTAAGAGGCCATTCTGATTAAACGTAGCAGCCTTATCTGCCTCCGTCGAGTTCGTCCTGAAGTTTCTTAAGCTCCTTCCACCTGCCTTCAGCGGCCAGTTTTGCTTGCTTAGGCCAACTGCCAGGATCATGCATTTTATATCTGGGTCCTGCTTGATTAAGTAATTTTTTAATAAGCTTTGAATCTTTCACTGAGAGCTCTTTGAAGGTGTATATGCCACCAGCATTAAGGATCTCGTTGATCTTAGGGCCTATACCTTCAATTTTTGTGAGGTCATCTTTTTTGCCTTTAGAAGAGGTCATTTTAGATTTTGATATGCCACCACCACCGCTCTTGGAGGATTTGGTCGTTGACACTGCTCCTTTGGTGATCTCACCATATTCAGAACCGCTATACTCCTTGCGATCTACGATTCGGGCCTCACCAGTATTTCTAGTCTCTCCTATAACTGTTCTTGCACCTTGCTTGGTAGTCGCCTTTTTGAGTAGCGTCATAAGTTCCTTCATATTATACTGCTTGACTACCTCTACTTCTTTAACTACCTCTACTTCGACCTCCTTGATGACTTCGATTTCTCTAATGGTCTCTTTAGGTTTTTTCTTGAGGTCTTTGGTGAGTTTAGCGTTGGCGTTCTTCAACTCTTTCAGTTCTCCTAGAAGTTTATCGAGCTGTTTTTGTAGGCCATCGAGCTTTTTGGTATCCTCGACCTCTGTCACAAGTGTTACCTCTTTGATAACCTCAATAGGCACTTCTTTTACGACCTCTACCTCCTTGATCACCTCCTTAGGTACTTCGACCGGAACTTCTTTTACGACTTCTACCTCCTTGATCACTTCGACCGTCTTGACTACCTCTACCGGCACTTTGATCTCTTTGATCTTGATTTTTTCGACTGGTACTTCTTTTACGACCTCTACTTCTTTGATCTTCTCCACGATCTTCTCTACGACAACCTCTTTTACTATCTCTTTTATCTTGATTTTTTCGACTGGTACCTCAACCTTTACCTTCTTAATAATCTCCTTCGTTTTAACTACTGGTACGGTCTTTTCACGAGCGATTTGCACCTTTTTTATCTGAGCTTTCCCAGCAACTTTAACGGCTTTTTCTTTCTTGACCGTTGAATGTTTGACGGCTTGCTTTCTGAACGCCGGAGATTCTTTCAGTATAGTCTCATAGGCTGCTGTTGCGGCATCTATACTGATCTTGGCTTTAGTACTAACCTTCTTGATTAATTTATCTTTTGCAATCATTATTGTTTGTTAATCGTTGTCTATTTATTTACCTCCGTCTAGTTCGTCTTGCCATTTTTTCAGTTCATCCCATTTGCCATCGGCGGCCATTTTAGCTTGTTTTGGCCAGGTGCTTGGATCGTGTATGCTATATCTTTTTCCTGCCGCATCTAAGATTTTCTGAATCTCCTGTTTTTTGGTTTCAGATAATTTTCGCCAAGTGTTAATTCCAGCATCATTGAGCAGGCCCTCTATTTTCGGTCCTATACCCTCAATTTTCTTGAGATCGTCCTTGCTTATCTTAACTTCTCGTGCCTCATGCTCGATACGATTGATCTCCTTAGCTTCGCCTCTCGTTTTGTCTTCTCTGACTACAGATTTAGAGACCTCTTCCTGTTCTATATCTGTCATCATTAATGCCAATGCTTCGAAGTCAATTTCCTTAACAACTTCAACCTCTTTGATAATTTCTACCGGCACTTCTTTTATGACTTCTACGACTTTTGGTTTAGCCTTTAATAGAGCATTAAGCTCAGCTTTTTCTTTATCCCAGCTCTGAAGCTTAGAGTCCCAGCCCTTGAGTTGTGCCTGATACTGTTGTTTTTCCTTGTTCCA
>CAZJTO010000099.1:0-8671 GCA_964548935.1 uncultured Saprospiraceae bacterium | reverse complement strand
CGCACATGCTTTTCATTTTCAGCACATAAAATGATTTTCTTAATGCCAGATCGCTTAGCTGCAAGGATTTTCTCTTTGATTCCGCCCACGGGTAGAACCTTGCCTCGCAAGGTGATTTCGCCAGTCATAGCAAGATAGGGCTTCACAGGTCGATTGAGAAAAGCCGAAGTTAATGCTGTCATCATTGTGATTCCGGCACTTGGACCATCCTTTGGTATTGCACCTTCTGGCACATGGATATGCACATCATTTTTTTCAAATAAATCTGTATCGATCCCTATACGTTCTGCATTGGATTTGATATAACTAAGGGCCGTGGTGGCTGACTCTTTCATTACATCACCAAGGTTTCCTGTTAATGTGAGCTTTCCTTTACCCTTGTTTAGGCTTGCTTCAATATACAACATGTCTCCGCCTACCCGTGTCCATGCCAAACCAATAGCTACTCCCGAGAGCTTAGCGTTTGCATATTTTTCATTGGAATATTTAGTAGGTCCGAGGATATTTTCGAGATCGTCTACTTTAATCGTAACGTTGGACTCGTCATCCATAGCTACCCGCTTAGCAACATGCCGCATTACTCCTGCTATCTGACGATTGAGGGAGCGCACACCAGACTCTCTAGTATAGTCTTGTATGATGCGAGACATAACTGCCTTGCTGACCTTGACGTTATCTGCCTTAAGACCATGCTCTGTGCGCTGATGAGGCACTAAATGTTTGTGTGCTATGGTAATTTTTTCTTCTGTGCTATACCCACTGATACTGATGATTTCCATTCGATCAAGCAACGCTGGCTGGATACCGCTTAAAGAATTGGCTGTCGCTATAAACATGATCTTACTGAGGTCATATTCAAGCTCTAGATAATTATCATGAAAGGTAGAATTTTGCTCTGGATCTAATACTTCCAGCAAGGCTGATGACGGGTCACCTCTGAAATTTTTGCCAAGTTTATCTATTTCATCAAGTATAAACACAGGGTTCGATGACCCTACCTTTTTTAACGATTGAATAATCCGCCCAGGCATAGCCCCGATATAAGTCTTTCGGTGGCCTCTGATCTCAGACTCATCATGCAACCCACCCAGTGACATCCTGATAAAGTTCCTCTTCAATGCTCGTGCTATCGACTTACCCAAAGATGTTTTACCAACTCCTGGAGGACCGACGAGGCATATAATCGGTGCCTTCATATCTCCCTTGAGCTTGAGCACTGCGAGATGTTCGATGATACGATCCTTAACTTTCTCAAGACCATAATGGTCCTTGTCTAAAACTTTTCTCACTCGCTGGAGATCAAAATTGTCTTTAGTATAAGTATGCCAAGGCAGATCAATCATCATCTCCAGATAATTGAGTGTCACCGAATATTCCGCAACTTGGGGATTGATTCTTTTGACCTTATTGAGCTCTTTTAAAAATTGCTCTTTGGCGTGACTTGGCCATTTTTTCTTCTTAGCCTTCTTCGCTAGAGTATTAACCTGTTCTTGCTGAGGATTTTGTCCAAGTTCCTCTTGTATCGTCTTAAGCTGTTGGTTTAGGAAATAATCTCGCTGCTGCTTTTCGATATCAGTTCTCACCTTGCTTTCAATCTTAGTCCTCAACTCGAGTAACTGAAATTGAGCGTCTAATCGCGCCAACACTTTCTTGGCCCGTTCTGTAATATTGTTGATCTCAAGCACCTCCTGTTTATCGGTGACTTTTGCATTCAAATTAGAGGCTATGAAATTGATCAAGAAGGACTGATTCTTCATATTGTCCAGCATGGCAGCAGCCTCACTTGGGATCTGAGGAGATATTTCAATGATTTTTCTTGCCAAATCCTTAACTGAAGACATAGTAGCACTAATCTCCATTTTATCGACGTCATTGTCATCTTGGATGAGATTGATTTGACCTTCTAAGTATGGATCAAGCTTAGTGAGATTCAGTAGCTCAGAGCGGATCTTACCCTGTAAGATGGCAGTAGTGCTACCATCGGGCATCTTGATCATTTTTACGATCTGTGCCATGCAGCCGATCTCATATAAATCGTCCATTTCAGGGTCTTCATTCTTAATTTCCCTCTGGCTATGTACCGCTATGAATTTGTCCTTGTCATATGCCTTTCGCACAGCCTTAATCGATTTATCTCGACCGATCGTAATCGGTATTACTACACCAGGAAAGAGCACGGTGTTCTTCAGTGCCAATACAGGTACAATTTTAGGGATGCTCTCCTGATCGACAGAATCATCACTATCTACAGAAATCAATGGTGAAAAATCTCCATCGTCATCGACATTGCCTAAAAAAAATCTGTTCTTACTCATAATCTTGTTATGCCTCAAGCATACATCAACAAATGAACCAAGGGAGTAAATGGCACACTAAATAGAAATTGTGTCAGACCTCTCTCAATGTAGTCCGACAAAGTGTCAGTTATTATCTTAGGCAGCTACTTGCTCCTCAACATCTTCGATGTCTTCACCATCAACATCAAGCAATTCTACTTTAAGATTATTGATGATGAAATTCTGTCGCTGCGGCGTATTCTTACCCATGTAATAACTTAATATCTCCGTGATATCTGAAGTGGGAGAAAGATATACTGGCTCAAGCTTAATATTATCACTGATGAAATCTTCAAATTCGGAAGGTGATATCTCCCCGAGACCCTTAAAACGAGTGATCTCTGCCTTGCCTCTCAACTCTTTTATAGCAGCAGCTTTTTCTGCTTCGCTATAGCAATAAAAAGTCTTCTTCTTATCTCTTACTCTGAATAGTGGAGTTTCTAGGATATACAAGTGACCTTGTTTGACCAGATCAGGAAAGAACTGTAAGAAAAAGGTCAGTAATAGCAATCTAATGTGCATGCCGTCTACATCTGCATCTGTAGCGATGATTACTTTATTATATCGGAGGCCATCGAGTCCGTCTTCGATATTGAGCGCATGTTGAAGGAGATTAAACTCCTCATTCTGATATACCACCTTCTTGGTCATATTATAGCAGTTCAGTGGCTTACCACGAAGGCTAAACACTGCCTGGGTTTTTACATTCCTGGCTTTAGTGATTGACCCACTCGCTGAGTCACCCTCAGTAATGAATATACTTGAGTTGAGCTTGAGCTCTTCATCTCCTCGCTTATCATTGTAGTGCACTCTACAATCCCGTAATTTCTTATTATGCAGATTAGCTTTCTTGGCGCGCTCATTAGCCAGTTTTTTGATGCCAGATATTTCCTTGCGCTCTCTCTCTGACTGCTGGATACGTTTCTGCAAAGCCTTGGCAGTGTCGGGATTTTTATGAAGGAAATTATCCAACCGTGACTTAATGAAGTCCATGACAAAAGTCCTCAAGGTGGGACCATCTGGTCCGATCGTTTGTGATCCGAGTTTTGTCTTGGTTTGTGACTCAAATACGGGCTCCTCTACACGTACCGATATGGCCGCGATAATAGACGTCTGTATATCCCGTGCATCATAGTTCTTGCCAAAATGATCCCTAATCGTCTTCACGATGGCCTCTCTAAATGCCGCCAGGTGCGTACCCCCTTGAGTAGTATTCTGCCCATTGACAAATGAGTAATACTCTTCACCGTATTGGCTGCCGTGAGTCAGTGCAATCTCGATATCTTCTCCCATGAGATGCACGATAGGATAGCGCAATTGTTCGGGCTTAGTCTTATTCTTGAGAAGGTCAAGTAATCCATCTCTACTATGAAGTGTCTTGCCATTGAAATGGATCTTCAATCCTGCGTTGAGGTAGGCATAATTCCACAACTGACTTTCTATATATTCTGATCTAAACTTATAGTTTTTAAATATGTCTGCGTCAGGGTAGAATGTCATGATCGTACCATTTGCTTCAGACGTCTTGCTGATCTTATGATCCTTGACGAGGTTACCATGGTTAAACTCGGCAACCTTAGTCTTGCCATCTCGGATAGCTTGCACGACAAAATGACTTGAGAGTGCATTGACAGCTTTCGTTCCGACCCCGTTAAGTCCTACAGATTTTTTGAATGCCTTAGAGTCATACTTCCCTCCCGTATTAATCTTAGATACGCAATCAATAACCTTCCCCAATGGAATACCTCGACCATAATCTCTTATCTCAGCCTTGCCCTCCTTGATCGAAATAAAAATCTCTTTGCCATGCCCCATGACGAACTCATCTATAGAGTTATCGATGATCTCCTTCACGAGTACATATATACCATCATCTTGGGCAGAACCGTCTCCCAATTTTCCTATATACATCCCGGGCCTTAGTCTGATGTGTTCCTTCCAGTCTAAGGATTTTATGTTGTCTTCAGTATATTGTACTTCTGCCATGGCGTGCCGGGTATTATAAAACGAATGATACGTTATTGACATTCATTGTGATCACACTATCAACAACTTATATAGTTTACAAATGTACTAAAGAGGTCTAACTAATGTAAAGGGTCTCTTCTCGATCTTGGTATTTAGCTTATTTTTACATCAACGTTTACAGGCCATGGCTATAGATATCATTTCCGCCCTTATTATCTCATATGCGTTTTATCGCGGATTCACCAATGGATTGATAGGAACCGTTGTCGATACTCTATCGATTGTCGTGGGTGCCGTTATAGCCTTAAAGTTTTCGCCATTACTGACACCTCACATTAAACAAGCTATTAACGTAGGGGACTTCGCTCCATGGATCAGTTTGATTGTGGTGTTTTTCCTTGTACTATTCATACTTCGTTTTATTGGTAAGAAGATGGAAGGGATTCTTAAGTCCGCTAATCTTAATATCATCAATCAACTTGCGGGAGGTGCCTTATTGGGTTTTGTAGTAGCTTTCTTGATGGGCGGGTTGATCGTATTCCTTTCTAATCAAAACCTGTTAACAGAAGCCTATACCGAAAAGAGTACCCTGTTCAATCACCTGGTCGCCGTCAACAGAGATGGAGGATGGGTCATTGATGGCTTGAAAGATCTATTTTCAGAGTTTTGGTCGCAATTTACCAATGCCGTCGACAGCGTAGAAAAGAAAATATAGTGCTGAAAAGCTTGTGAGCTATTATCCATTTAGCTCTTTCCAGATCATATCCTTTAGGGTGTCAACTCCTTGTCCTGTTACTGAAGAAAAGAAGTGTACAGCGATATCCTCAGGAAGATCGTCCTTCATTAACTCTTTTAGTTCATCATCAATCAAGTCCGCCTTGGATACCCCTAATAGCCTGGGCTTATAGAGCAATTCTGGATTATACATTTCTAATTCTTTGAGGAGTACCTGATACTGTTCACTGATACTATCACTCTCAGCAGAAACAAGAAACAATAAGAGACTATTCCTCTCAATATGCCTCAAAAATCGATGTCCCAGTCCCTTGCCCTCATGTGCTTGCTCTATAATCCCTGGGATATCCGCCATTACAAATGAACGGTTGTCGCGATAAGAGACGATACCGAGATTAGGCACCAAGGTTGTAAAAGGGTAATTTGCAATCTTAGGCTTAGCCGCACTTACTACAGATAGCAATGTGGACTTGCCAGCATTTGGAAACCCTACTAAGCCGACATCGGCCAAAACTTTTAATTCTAGGATCTTCCATTCTTCCGTTCCTGGAATACCTGGTTGCGCATACCTCGGAGACTGATTTGTGGAAGACTTAAAATTGGAGTTCCCTAAGCCGCCCTTGCCTCCAGGTACGAGTATATAACTTTGGTCAGGCTCCACTACTTCGAAGTGTACTTCTCCGGTTTCTGCATCCTTGGCAACGGTGCCAAGTGGTACTTCGAGGATGATATCCTTTCCACTTGATCCAGATTTCCTTGACGCCCCTCCAGATTCGCCATGACCCGCCAATACGTGCTTGCGATACTTCAGATGTAATAAGGTCCAGAGCTGCGGATTAGCTCGTACTATGATATCGCCACCCTTGCCTCCGTCACCACCATCAGGGCCACCACGTGGCTGTAGGCGATCTCTAAAAAAATGGCTGCTACCAGCTCCTCCGTTGCCAGAACGGCAACAGATCTTTACAAAGTCAACAAAATTGCGCTCCGACAAAGCTATGAGACAGACTGTATCAACTCACTAAGCCGATTGTTAATTTCATCTATCGTTCCTACGCCAGTAATCTTGGTGGCGAGGTCTTTCTTATTGTAGTATTTATATACCGGCTCAGTCTCCGACTTGTAGACGGTGATGCGCTTACGGATCACCTCTTCATTAGCGTCATCTGCTCGGCCGGAAGTCTTTCCTCTTTCTAAGAGTCGGTTGACGATCTCATTGTCATCTACGTCTAGGGCTATAAGCGTATTAACCTGCTCCCCTGACTCTGACAATAGGGCGTCCAATGCTTCTGCCTGTGGTATAGTTCTCGGAAAACCATCGAATATAAAGCCATTGCTATCAGGGAACTGACTAATCTTGTTCTTTAGCATTCCTACAGTTACTTCGTCAGGTACGAGCTGACCCTTGTCCATATAAGACCGTGCTTTCTGACCTAATGGTGTATTATTACCCAGTTCATATCTGAATAAGTCTCCTGTAGACACTTGTATTAGCCCAAATTTCTTTTCCAACATTTTGGCTTGAGTCCCTTTACCAGATCCAGGAGGACCAAACAATATGACATTTGTTCTCACTTTTTTACTTTTTGTACTGAATAACGACTTTATAAATCCTAACCAACCCATAATAGTTCCTTACTGATCAAGGGACGTTAAAGATATTATTTTATACATCTTATCGGACCAATATGGCGAGGCCAATATATCCTCCTCTATTACTCCTCTCGATGTTGTGCTATGGATAACTCTTAGCTCAGCTCCACTGCCCTCTGAGATGATCGAAACATGGAATACTCTACCATTCTTTTTATAGAAGATTAGATCTCCTGATCGAGCATCTTCAATATCAATAGCTTTGCCTAATAATGACATCGAGGCGGCAGAGCCTCCAACATCAAGATTATATTGTCTATATATATACTCTACCAAGCCCGAACAATCGAATTTCTGCGGTCCTCGTGCTGCGTATTGATACTTTGATCCAATTTTAGATTTGGCAGAGTTCACGATTTGTTGCCCTAAAACTAAGTTATTAGAGTTAGCACTTGATACCGACGAACGATTACTCGCACACCCAAATAATAACGCCACTAGCGTTATCATCAACCAATTTAACGAATGTGAATAAGAGATGATTTATCCTTCTGCTGGAGTTTCAGCTTCACCGCCTTCAGCAGTTGCCGCACCTTCAGTGCCGTCCGCATCGCCTTCTTCTCCAGTATCACCTTTAAGGGCTCTTGGAACTTCAACAATTGCGATAGGAATAGCCGGATCAACTTCTACTGTTAAGCCTTCTGGAACCTCTAAGTCTTTCACTCTTACGGCCTCAGACAATTCTAAAGAGCTGATATCAACAAAAAGCTCATCAACTAATGTCTCAGGAGTCGCTTTTACTTTCACTTTTCTGAGACCAGAAATCAATTTGCCTCCGGCCTTAACACCTGGAGATACACCCTTAAACTTGACAGGGATGTTTGCCTTGACAGGATGATTAGGAATAAGCTCAATAAAATCAATGTGCATAATCGCATCAGTGACAGGATGAAAATCTATATCCTTGATCAATGCTTTCTTAGTGCCACCAGCTAGCTGTAGCTCCGCCATTTTAAAATCAGGCGTAAATATTAACTTCTTTACAGCGCCGTGCGTAGTCGAGAAGTGCTGAACACCATCCTTACTATATACCACTGCTGGAATGTTACCAGATTTTCTAAGCGCTTTAGTAGCTTTCTTACCTAAATCTGTTCTGTCTTGTGTAGTTACCTGAACGACCTGCATTGTCTGATTTTTAAAAAGGATTGCAAAAGTAACACTAAATCAGTGATGATAAAAGGCCTTTCGACAATTTTTAGGAATTAGCTCAGCGCCTCGACTACAGGGCTCTTGTCCTTATTCATAAATCCAAATACTAATCCGAAAACAAATCCGCCGATATGTGCCCACCAGGCCACGCCGCCGCCAGTTTCAGCCATAGGCCCTATAGCTCCGATACCAGAGAAAAACTGCTCAGCAAACCAAAAGCCTAAAAAGTATATCGCAGAGATCTCGAATACCATTACGAAAAACAGGACCTTGATGCGAGACTTAGGAAACATGACGATATAAGCTCCCATAAC
Organism: uncultured Saprospiraceae bacterium; assembly: GCA_964548935.1. GTDB lineage: Bacteria > Bacteroidota > Bacteroidia > Chitinophagales > Saprospiraceae > GYS-P2D. The sequence goes on along the minus strand of CAZJTO010000099.1, from coordinate 516 downwards.
CGCAGCAATAGCACCACTGGCTCCTAAAGAAGGTATAGATCCAGCACAGTAAGTAGCGGCAGTCTCACAACCATCAGCAGCAGAACATGGCATACAACAAGAAGCAAGTGCACCTCCCGAACCAGTCCACAGATCAATCCCTGCATGAGCCGCAGCTGAAAACAGCCCTCCTGCTATATAAAAGATGATAAAACTCTTGTTACCTATGACTGCCTCAATATTATCCGCAAATATCCAGAGAAACATCATGTTACCTATCAAGTGCATCCATCCGCCATGTAGAAACATACTTGTGAACAAGGTGAAAAGCCTTTGGCCTTCAGAAACTTCTAATGGGATAGTGGCAAACTCACAGACCAACTGCCCAGGGGTTATTACCTGCAACAAAAAAATGCCAATATTCAGCGCAATCAGGGAGTAACTGAAGTATGGCTTGAAGCCTCCTTTTACGTTAGTATCTCCAATCGGAAAAATCATGGCGTTAAGATAGACTAAGTATCCTTAAGAATTGATTTT
>CAZJTO010000098.1:0-8681 GCA_964548935.1 uncultured Saprospiraceae bacterium | reverse complement strand
GGCTGAGCAGCCTGATCTAAGGATACTGACCTACTTCATAGAGTACAATGGCTTGATATACATCTTCCATGGCTTGTCAAGTACAGCTGATTTCAATACGTATTTACGTACGTTTACTAATACCATGCAAAACTTTGATGTCCTTACTGACCCTGCGATGATCAATGTTACACCAGATCGTTTGAGGATACGTAAGGTGAACAGAGTCGCGACCTTGCAGACGGCCTTAAACAGTTTAGGTGTAGCAACAAGTGAGATGGAGTCAATTGCGATCCTCAACAATATGCAGTTGACCGAACAACTACCTGCAGGTACTTGGATCAAAACGATCGAAAGAGGTACGGGTAACTTCCATCAATAAGTCTTAATAAAAGCATAGCATAGTAAAGGTCTCTTGAGCAATCAGGAGGCCTTTTTTATTTGTAGTCAATTCCAATCTCGCTTTCGTTCTTTAGAATTGAAATTTAGTAATTACTTTCAGCGTACTAATCAAGATATTAAACACATGAAATACCTATTTCTTTTTATTGCGGCCCTGTTCTCGGGATTACTTGTCAGTCAGACAGATTCTGTATTGATCAAGTCTTCAAGCTATTCTTCACTGAAGTTTAGGAATATTGGACCGTCTATAACTTCTGGGCGTATTGCTGATATTGCCATTCACCCGGAAGACAACAGCGTTATGTACGTCGCTGTGGGGTCGGGAGGAGTCTGGAAAACTGTTAATGCAGGCACAACCTATGAGCCTATTTTCGATGGCCAGGCTTCATACTCGATAGGGTGTGTGACCATAGATCCCAGTAACCCTCACACGATCTGGGTAGGCACTGGAGAAAACGTCGGAGGACGCCACGTAGGATTTGGTGATGGCATCTACAGAAGCAATGATGATGGAGCTTCATGGACGAACTTGGGACTCAAGGAAACTGAGCATATCTCAAGAATCATCGTGCATCCTGACAACTCGGATGTGATTTTAGTTGCCGCACAAGGTCCGCTTTGGAGCAGTGGGGGTGAGCGTGGATTATATAAGACTACCGATGGCGGTAAGACATGGTATAAGACGCTCGGCGATGATACATGGACAGGGGTAACAGAAGTAATTATGGACCCTAATGAATCGGATGTGTTATATGCCGCTACATGGGATAGACATAGGACGGTTGCAGCCTATATGGGAGGAGGTCCAGGATCAGCAGTTTATAAAAGTACTGATGGTGGAGAGACCTGGACTAAGACTGTGAAGGGCTTGCCTAAATCTAATCTTGGGAAGACAGGATTGGCCATATCACCATTCAACTCTGACGTGATCTATGCAGCTATTGAGACGGATCATGCTACAGGTGGCTTATATATTTCACGCAATCGAGGAGCGACATGGTCTCGCCAATCCGATATGACATCTGGTGGAACTGGACCACACTATTATCAAGAACTCTATGCAGATCCTCATCATGAGGGACGTATCTACTTGATGAATAATAATGTACTCGTTTCAGATGATCATGGCAAGACCTATAGAGCGATCAATGAAAATAATAAGCATGTTGATACTCATGCTATAAGCTGGAGGGACGATGACCCTGATTACGTAATTATGGGTACTGATGGTGGGCTTTATGAAACTTTCGATGGGCTCAAGACTTGGAGATATACGCGCAACTTACCGCTCACACAGTATTACAAGGTGGCTGTAGATGATAGTGAGCCATTCTATCGTATCTATGGAGGTACTCAGGACAATGGTTCTCATGGCGGTCCATCACGGACGATGTATCAGGATGGTATCCGCAATCGCCATTGGGATGTTGTATTAGGTGCTGATGGTCATCAGTCTGCTACAGAGCCCGGTAATCCTAACATTACTTATGGAGAGTTTCAAGAAGGATTCCTGTGGCGTATAGATCATACAACGGGTGAGACCACCTATGTCAGACCTGAAGTAGGCCCCGATGAGCCCTATGAGAGATTCAACTGGGATGCACCTATATTAGTGAGTGCGCACAACCCAACAAGATTATACTTCGCCTCGCAGCGAGTCTGGCGCTCTGATAATCGAGGTGATGACTGGACTGCGATAAGTCAAGATTTAACCAAAAATCAAAACCGATTAGAGTTGCCTATTATGGGTAAGCAACAAAGTTTTGATAACGCATGGGATGTCAATGCGATGTCAAACTATAACACGATTACTTCACTTGGAGAATCTCCTCTGAATGAAAACCTGCTCTATGCTGGTACAGACGATGGTGCCATCCAGGTTACAGATGATGGTGGCGCAAACTGGCGTACGGTCAATTATAGTAGAGTATCTGGACTGCCAAGCACAGCATTTGTCAATGATATTCGTGCCGATCTACATGATGAAGGCACTGTATATGCTTGCTTAGATAACCACAAGTATGGAGACTACAAGCCATATCTAATAAAAAGCACTGATCGAGGAAATACTTGGCGAAGCATTACAAGCAATTTGCCTGATAAGTTGTTAGTTTGGAGAATCGTCCAAGATCATGTAGATCCAAATCTACTATTCATAGCTACAGAGTTTGGCATCTACTTCAGCGGTAATGCTGGTGCTGAGTGGATCCAGTTGACGGGTGGTCTACCAACGATTTCGTTCAGAGACATCACTATCCAAAGAAGAGAAAATGACTTAGTTGCTGCCTCATTTGGACGTGGATTTTATGTATTGGATGACATCAGCCCATTGAGAAATATTCCTAACCAGATATCCAAAGAAACTGAAGGGAAATTGCTTGCCACAAGACCTGCTCAATGGTATGCTCAACGGCAAGGAATGTATGCACAAGGCGATAACGAGTATAAAGCGGAGAATCCTGATTATGGCGCTACATTCACGTATTTCTTGCGGGAAGGGCTAACAGACAGTGCTAAAAAAGCACGGACTCAAAGTGAAAAGAAATTGATCAAAGCTGGCAGAGATATTCCGTTTCCTGGTTGGGATGAACTCGACGCTGAGTCTGCAAAAGAGTCTGGAGGCATGTACCTCACCATCCGAGATGTTCAAGGCACTGTACTCAAGCGAGTAAAAGCCTCAAGTTCTAAAGGCATGAATCGAACAACTTGGGATCTTAGCATGTCATCTAATCGTCCGATCAATATAGAACGCAGTGGCAGAGGTGGACGAGGTGGTTTTAGAGGTGGCAACGGTGGTTATCAGGTGACACCAGGCACCTACAATGTCACATTGTCTAAGATCGACCAAGGCGAAGAAACCATTTTAGACGGTCCGATGGATTTCAAGGTGGTCCCATTGATGGAGGCCTCGATCAAGGGTGCATCTTACGATGAGATTGCCACGTTTCGATCACAGTTTGAAGGATTTAGCAATGACTTAAGAAAAACTTCTCGATCCCTTGACAAGAGCGAAAAGCTCGTCGATGCAATGTCGACTGCATTCAGCCGTGCAGACCAGCAGCCTTATGAGTTGTTGAGCGATATTAATGAACTCAAGGAATCACTCAGGTTAATCGACCTACAGATGAACGGAAACAAGAGTAAAAATACCGTAGGAGAAAAGAACAACCCGACGCCAGGAGATGCCAATTTACTTGGGTGGGTGGCACTCAATGGTACATATGGTCCTACAGGAAACCACAAGAAAGCGTTTAATCGAGCAGTGGGTCAATTGACTTCAATACAAGCTGATCTCGATAAAGTGGTAAATCTACTACCCGGTATTAGACAGAGGTTGTCAGATATCGGTGCTCCAGAGATTGAAGAGTAGATTGCATCAAGATACATGATATAGGGAGGCAGTTAGAACACTTGTTTTGACTGCCTTTTTTAATTGTGTGTTATATCTTAACCCAATAATCTTGATTACTGAATGGAAATAGAGTTGTGGCAATTGGCGATTTACTTTTTTGTCGTAGCTCTTGTATATAGTTCGGCAGGTTTTGGGGGTGGTTCGAGCTATCTTGCTATTCTGGCTCTAAGCGCCATACCATTTATCGAGATGCGCATGCTGGCATTGCTCTGCAATATAGCTGTAGTTACAGGAAGCGTTTATTTAACCTGGCGCAGTGATTTACTTGATCTGAGACGAGCGATACCTTTAGTATTGTTGAGCATACCCTGTGCTTATGTCGCTGGGACCATACCCATTGAAGAACGAGTGTTTATTGTCATACTAGGGGTCACCTTGATTGTCGCAGGAGTGCTTATGTTGATCCCTAGGTTTACTATTGACGACCGACCGCAGTTCCTGCAATCTAATTTGTTTAATGCCCTTCTCGGGGGAAGTATCGGCTTCTTATCTGGTATGGTTGGAATAGGAGGGGGGATCTTCTTATCTCCGATCTTATATCTTACAGGTTGGGATCGCGCCAAGGTAATTGCCGCCACTACGGCGTTCTTTATCTTGGTTAATTCCATGGCAGGCCTTGCGGGACAAGTCTATACGCATGGATGGAGCCTCAATATCACTCATGTCATTGTGTTAATTGTCGCCGTAATATTAGGTGGGCAGATAGGCATTAGACTAACTATTAATAGGCTGAGCCCAATCATGGTCAAGCGGGTAGCAGCCATCCTGATATTGATTGTGGCTGTACGTCTGTTAACGTAAAGATTTATAGATTTAAATTCGATCGAACCCACTTCTGTCGATCGAAGCCATTATGTTGTCAAGTAGTTTTTGGCTCAAGCAAATGTGATAGATAACTCACGAATATTCTTATAAGAATATCTTATGATTAGATAAAAATTATAAGATGTCATTATGAATTTATTTCTTTTCCTTTGTCCAAAATCTAATTAAAATATAGACCTATGCATAATCATGATAACGGAGATAGTTCAATGTGTCCATTCTTGAGTGGCCGAGTAAAAGCCGCTGCAGGAGCTGGTACAGCGAATCGAGATTGGTGGCCCAACGCATTAAACTTGAATATCCTTAGACAACATAGTAGTCTGGCAGATCCTATGGAATCAGAATTTGACTACGCCGCAGAGTTTAAATCACTCGACTACGATGGATTGAAAAAAGATCTTACTGATCTTATGACTGATAGTCAAGATTGGTGGCCAGCGGATTATGGCCATTATGGTCCTCTATTTATACGTATGGCTTGGCATGCAGCTGGTACATATAGAATATCTGATGGACGAGGTGGTGGAAGCACGGGATCACAGCGATTCGCCCCCTTAAATAGTTGGCCGGACAATGCCAATCTTGATAAAGCCAGATTGTTGCTGTGGCCAATTAAGCAGAAGTATGGCAAAAAAATCTCTTGGGCTGATCTGTTGATATTAGCGGGCCATGTTGCTCATGAGTCTATGGGATTGAAGATGTTAGGTTTTGCAGGAGGAAGAGAAGATATCTGGCAACCAGAAGAAGATGTATACTGGGGAGCTGAAAGTGAGTGGCTTGGCAATGATGAAAGATATGCGGAAGGTGGATCACTTGAGCGCACCGTAGGAGCAGCTCATATGGGTTTGATATATGTCAATCCCGAAGGGCCTAATGCCAATCCAGATCCATTATTAGCAGCACATGACATACGTGAGACTTTCGGTCGTATGGCAATGAATGATTATGAAACGGTTGCTCTGATTGCAGGTGGTCATACATTCGGTAAGGCACACGGCGCAGCACCTGATTCGGAACATGTCGAGGCTGAACCAGCCGGTGCTTCTATTGAGATGATGAGTATGGGTTGGAACAATAACTTTGGTACGGGCCGTGGCTCAGATACGATTACGAGTGGCATAGAGGGCGCTTGGACCGATATTCCTACACAATGGAGTAACAAGTTCTTAGAGAATCTGTACGGCTACGAATGGGAAGTTCACAAAGGGCCTGGCGGTGCATGGCAGTGGCAGCCCAAAGGTGGAGCTGGAGCAAATACAATCCCAGATGCTCACGATGCTGCTAAGAAGCATTCACCATTTATGTTGACAACAGATCTATCGCTAAGATTTGATCCGGAGTATGCCAAAATTTCTAAGCATTTCTTGGAGAATCCCGATGAGTTTGCAGATGCATATTCTCGGGCTTGGTTCAAGTTGACTCATAGAGATATGGGGCCTAAGGCCAGATATATGGGTCCAGAGGTTCCATCTGAAGTATTGATCTGGCAAGATCCATTACCTCAAGCTGATTATACACAAGTTGATGATCGAGATATCTCACATCTAAAAGGAGAACTTTTAAAGTCTGGATTGTCAATCAGTCAACTAGTAGTGACAGCGTGGGCAAGCGCCTCTACATTTCGAGGATCTGATAAACGTGGGGGAGCAAATGGCGCCCGTATTCGATTGGCTCCGCAGAAGGATTGGGCTGTCAATAACCCAGTACAATTAAGTGCGACTCTGTCAGCTATCGAGAAGATTCAAGCAGAGTTTAATAGCGGTCAAAGTGGAAATAAACAGGTTTCTATAGCTGATTTGATCGTACTAGGTGGATGTGCAGCTATTGAGCAAGCAGCTAAGAATGCAGGGCATGATATTTCTGTTCCATTTACACCTGGTCGTGTAGATGCTTCAGCAGAACAAACAGACGCAGAATCTTTTGATGCTCTTGAGCCAGTGGCAGATGGATTCAGAAACTATAACAAGGGAATATCTTATGCCAAGGCAGAAGAACTCCTGATAGATAAAGCGCAGCTTTTAACACTCACCGTACCTGAGATGACTGTTCTCGTAGGTGGCTTAAGAGGGCTTAATGCGAATTATAATCAATCGCATAAAGGAATATTTACTGATAGAGCGGGACAATTGACTAATGACTTTTTTGTCAATGTCCTCGATTTGAATACCACATGGAGTGCGCAGGATGGAACCGAGGAAGTGTTTGTGGGTAAAAATCGAAAGACTGACCAGTTTAAATGGACTGGAAGTAGAGTCGATTTGATCTTCGGATCAAACTCTGAGTTAAGAGCCATAGCAGAGGTATATGCCAGCTCCGACGCCACAGAAAAATTCATGGCAGATTTTGTTGCCGCCTGGACCAAGGTTATGAACTTGGACAGATTTGAAATTGCATAATTTTTAGTTAGCGAATTGAGATGAGATCTATATGAAGGGCATCCATGTGATGTTCCTTCATTAGGTTTATTGCTCATGTCCGCAGACTACTATAGAATAATATAAGATGTTTGTTTTTCTACAGTTGCCGAGAAAGTCAATCGAAGAAATCAGCAACAAAGTCTTGCATACATTGTTTCATTTTTCTACTTCTAATTACACGTTAATATATTCCTAAGGCAACCTTTATTGAGGGTATTACATATTAATGGGGATAGAATAGTAGAACCGACACAGAAATCGGAACTTTTGAAGAATAGAGAGCTAATTTTTAAGGAACATTATCAGACCTATCGCAAACATTGGTATTTAATATGTTTGAGATATCAACGTAATAACCATAACGCTGATGATGCCCTTCAAAATGGCTTAGTCAAAATCTTTAAGAGTTACCACCAGTTTGATGAGACGAAAGGAAGTTTCAAAGCATGGTCATCAAAAGTGATGGTCAATGAAAACCTCCTACTCATCAGAAAAAACAAAAGTGCTTTTGCATTTGACGAGTTGACAGACCGTACAGATTCTATGGACAACAGCGAGACACCTATTGACAGAATGTCGATGGAAGAGCTGGTGTTAATGGTGCAAAAATTACCCGCCGGATACCGGTCGGTTTTTAATCTTTACGTGATCGAAGGCTATAGTCATAAAGAAATTGCAGAAATGCTGAACATATCTGTAGGTACTTCTAAGTCACAATTATTTAAAGCGAAAAAGATCTTAAAGTCTGAGATCGAGTACGTTTTTTAAGATTGACCCATGAAATTTGATAATATAGAAAGGCTGTTTCGGGGAAAGTTCAAGGAGCCATCCTCTGATGACTTGGACTGGATCGATCCGAGTGATGCCATATTTGAGAAGGCTTTAGCTTCATACAAAGAAGACGATAATAACAGAAAACCACTGTTCTGGAGACTTGGCGTCTCTGGATTGTTCTTGGCACTGGTAACAGTTGGAGCGTTCTTCTTTTGGAATGGACAGAGTGGTAGTTCAGATGTTCAACCCATTGTTGCAATTCCCGATGAGGTCGTAATCGAATCTTCCAATCTCTCAATAGCTTCATCTCAGTCGCTCAGTGGAGATACTAATATTGGTATCAACCAGACAATAGAGAACAACAACGAGAATAATAATAGCGAGCTTGGAGTAATTAGTCAGAGTGACCAGCAGTTGCAAAAGAATGAATCTTTAGTTGCTGGTCAATCACCTGCACCAAGGGCTGGCATCAATACAAAACACAATATAGTTCCACAACAATCAGAGATTGATGCTTATCATAACGACATCTCTGGGTTAGTCAATTCTGGGAGTGACGGCCCGACTAACAGTGCTAACAGTCATGTTGTAAATGGTTTAACTAACGATGTGATATATGATTTAGCTAACGTAACCTTGGAGCAACCATCCGAACAAACTACGCTTTCTTCTGAAAGCCCAATGGGAGTCAAGCTTGATCAGAGCGATATTTCAATACTTCCATTGTTGGCTATAGGTACTTTAGCCAGAGCGGACAGTGAGTTACCAGTATTGGAGCAAAATATCATACCCTCAGACGAAGTAAAGTTTACAAGATCTAACTCAATATCACTGGCAGGGGGAAGAAATTATTCTTCCATAAGTCATAACGC
>CAZJTO010000097.1:0-8731 GCA_964548935.1 uncultured Saprospiraceae bacterium | reverse complement strand
ACTATATATCCTTTATAGTTCAAATTGCAGTCCATCATAAGCTGCATATACGTCTGCCGGCAGCTCTTTGGACCATTCAGATACTGGTCCGAGCAAGTGACTCATATGTATTAAGTGGGCGCTCTTATTCGGTCTTATTTTCTCTATATGTTCTATCGCTTGTTCAATCGTATTGTGAGAATGGTGAGGTTGATTCCTTAGGGCATCAATCAGGAGGTAATCAATACCCTCCAGCGCTGCAATCGTCTCACGTGGAAACCGATTGGCATCCGTGAAATAGCCCATCTTCCCTACTCGAAAACCCAGAATAGGCAATCTGCCATGATGTACCCGCAAAGGCATTATCTCTAAATCATTGATCACGATAAGCTCGTTTGGCTGGATCGGAATCATTTGAAAACTTGGTGCTCCAGGATATGGCTGCTCACCAAAGGCATAATCGAACTTTTGACGGATGGATTCTATGACTCTTGGTTCAGCGTAAATCGGCATCGGAGTACGCTTCATGAAGATAAATGGTCTCAGATCATCCAAACCAATGACATGATCATTATGCTCGTGGGTTATCACAACAGCATCGAGGTGGTCTACCTTTGCCCTAAGCATCTGCTCCCTGAAGTCCGGACCTACATCAATAACCACATTAGTATCACCCTGTGATATCAGAGCACTGCATCGCCACCTGCGATCATGAGGATCTTTAGATGAGCAGGCCTCACACTTACATCCCAAGACTGGTATTCCTTGAGACGTTGCTGTTCCGAGAATGGTAATAAGCAAGTCTACTATATTATGGCTTGAAACTAATGTTCAACAATATCAGCCAAAATAGTTCTAAGATTATCTATGCGAGATTCTAAATCTAAAAATTTATTGACCACGACAACTTTTTTGGTCTCAAGGACACAGTAACCCGATTTAAAGTTACCCTTCTCAAAACGCACCGTATATTCAAACTCTTTAAAACGATCGATTAACTTTTGTAATCTATATCTTGAGGCTTTAGCCATGTTTTACATATTAAAGCGTGAATATATATAAATTACTTAGATGTGTTCTAATATCCTGGAGGCAATACCAAAGTATAGTATTCTTGCTCCTGTGTTCGATTGTGACCACCGACACAATCACAGCTCAGAGATTTATAGGGAGTATACATGGCGGAATCAATCTAAGTCAGCTTTCTGGAGATGATCTAAATGGTTTTAGCAAAACTGGCTTGCATGCCGGGGCGAGCGTGAGTTATCCTTGGGCAAACCTTCAAAAACAATTCGCCATTGAATTTATCTATCAGCAAAAAGGAAGTAGTGCAACAAATTTAACCGGGACACGTCAGCGAATAGCTGTTAACACAATCTCACTACCTCTGATCTATAGATGGGGCGAGTGGTATAATGAGCAGTCTGAAAGGCATAATTTTTATGTAGAAGTTGGAACAGTAGTGAACTCAATCATTGGGGCAAGCTCAGAAAACACATTTTTTGATAATCTCGTCAACGATTTTAATGATTTTGACTGGGGCCTAACTGGAGGGGTGAATATAAACATTGGACAAGGTCTGAGTACTACCGTACGATATGAGAGATCAGTAACTGACCTCTTCAACGACCCCGCTCTTTCTGTAAGAGGGTTACAGAGCTTCCTATTTACCCTGAGAGTAGATTATAGGTTATGACGATACGAGCAGCGATTGACATCGGCACCAATACATCTCACATTATTATAGCATCGCTACATCAAGGGCATCTCAAAAAGATACTCTATCGCAAAAGATATTATACCTATATCGCCATGGATGGTATAGAGCATATCAGTGCCTCTGCGCAGGCTCGATTGTATGAAGCCATGCATCACTTTAGAGAGGTGATGGACGAGTATCAGGTAGAATCAGTGCGTGCAGTAGGTACAGAAGCACTTCGCTCGGCGAACAATGGCCAAGAAATTCTGGATCACATCTCAACGAATTATGTGGTCAATATTGAGATCGTAAGCGGTGAGCGAGAAGCTCAATTGATCTTTCAGGGTGTGTCACAGATTATTGACTTAGCCGATAAAAGCTCAGTTATTATCGACATTGGTGGAGGAAGTGTGGAGTTTATACAAGTGGTGTCTGGGAAGGTGGTAAAATTAGATAGTTTGCCCATTGGCATTGCAAGACTGTACAAGCAGTTTCATCTATCTGATCCCATAACTGCCGATCAAATTGATCATATCTATGATCATCTCAACATTCATTGTGGCAAGCTGATCAATGGCCTTCCTGATGGAACAGCCGTAATCGGATCAGCCGGCACATTTGAAGTATTAGTCAAAGCTGATTCTCATCAACAGATCGGAACGATCAGTCGACAGCAATTCTCAAAATTCTATGATCAGATTGTCAACTTGGACCTTGAAGCTCGAAACAATTCTGACATGTTTCCTCCTGAACGTGCGCGATATATTGTTACAGCACTAATATTAGTAAGGTATCTTTTTGAGGCAACCGGCTGTAAAGAGATGGTCGTGAGTCCTTATGCATTGAAAGAAGGATTAATTGTAGATTTTTAGATTAATCTAAAAATCATACATTTGTCAATCTAAATTACAAATGGAAGCTTTACTAATACTTCAGGAAGAATGGGCATTCCGGGCATTGATCGCCTCATCTCTCGTAGGCTTGATGTGCGGAGTTATAGGGAGCTTTATGGTCCTAAGAAACATGTCCTTAATCGGTGATGCCCTCTCACATGCCATCCTCCCTGGCATCTTTGTGGCCTTTGTATTGGTGGGTTATAGTTCTGTTGGATTTTTCATTGGAACATTACTGGCAGCATTAATTAGTGCTGTAGGAATTACATGGATCCAAAGCAATGTCAAAACCAAGAATGATGCGGCCATTGGTATCATTTTCACCTTTATGTTTTCGATCGGAGTCATCGGTATATCCTATCTCAACAATCAACAAGGCGTCCACCTCGACTTAAAGGATTTTTTGTTCGGGACGATACTGGGTGTATCAGACGAAGACATATTGATCACAACAATAGTGACGGTATATGTGATCGGCAGTGTGGTCATATTATTTAGATATTTATTCATCACCACGTTCCAACCTACTATCGCTCAAACCATGGGCATTTCTACTAAGTTGATCCACTATTTCTTGATGCTCCTCTTATCATTTGCAGTAGTGGCAGCACTTAGAACAGTGGGAATCATACTGGTTGTGGCAATGTTGATCACACCAAGTGCCACTGCCTTACTGCTGAGTAATAAGCTCAAGTATGTCGTAATTCTCTCTGGAATATTGGGATTGGTATCGGCGATTGTCGGTCTTATAGCGGCCATCGCATTGAATACGACCCCAGGTCCAGCTATGTGTGTTGTTGCTACCTTATTCTATTTTATCGCTGTATTCTTATCACCCTCGAAGGGGCTCATTTTCAAATATCTCAGAAATAGAAAGCAAGACAGGACGATAGAAAAAGAAGATATCATTAAGTACCTCTATAAGAAGAAACTTATTCCTGCGGATTCAATAGCTGCCATGACAGCACAATTAGGCATCAAAACTGGCAATATTAAGAAGCATATTCAAGTGTTGAAAAGAGATGGATTATTACTCTTGTCGGATACCATACAGCTCACAGCCAAGGGTAAATCAAGGGGAGAAAAACTAGTCAGAGCACATCGATTGTGGGAGACCTATCTCGTTGACAAGATCGGCCTTGACGATCAGGAAATACATGAAGAAGCGGAAAAATATGAGCATCTATTAACTGCCGAGCTATTGGATCAACTGGATTTAAAACTTGGTTATCCTACGACAGATCCACACGGTTCTCCGATCCCAACTAAAAGAATAACTGCGGCAAATCCACTCTTAAAATTAAAACCCAAGTCCAGAGCGCGGATCTCAGAGAATCAGATCAATTCTGAAATTGAAAGTAAGCTATGGGAACTTGGTTTAACTGCACAAAGCTCTATTCAGATGGTCGATATCGATCAATCAAAAGTGGTTATTAAGTTGGGCACTGAACAGATTGAATTGGAAGCCACCCTTGCTGAAATGATCAATGTCGATTAGCATTGGATCACGCTGATTTCGTAGCTTTTAGCATGCGATTCTTTCCTTGCAGATCTTGTCTTATTTCTACGTCTCTGAACCCTACATCCTCAGAAAATATCCGCCTAATCTCTGCTGATAAGAACTCATTCAGCTCGAGATAAACTGTTCCCTTAGGCTTTAGCCGCTTGAGACAAAATGCGGCTATACGCTTATAAAATATTAACGGATCGTCACCTTCTTCGGGGACGAGTGCCATCCGAGGCTCATAGTCTTTTACATTTTGAGACATCTGATCTAATTCGGATAGAGCGATGTATGGCGGATTGCTAATGATAAGATCATAAATCCCTAAGGTACTATGTGACTCTACATTCAAAAAGTCCATTTCATAAAAGAGTATCTCACAGGATAAATTGCGAGCATTAATCTGAGCAGTATTGATGGCATCAACACTTTTGTCGACTGATACAACACGCCAATGTGGGCGTTTTTTCTTCAAGGTGATCGGTATGCAACCTGAGCCCGTACCTATTTCGAGAACGTCCAGTAATTTTCGATCTTGTTTATGATCTGATAATATCCAATGCACCAATTCTTCAGTCTCTGGACGTGGTATTAACACAGAGGAATTCACAGTAAGCTCATAACCGTAAAAGTTGCTCTTGCCAGTAATATATTGCACGGGTTCAAGTTTTAGGAGGCGCTCAATTATATGGTCTATTTCAGACATCCTGATTTGTCCACTATGAGCAGCAGGCATCCCAAACATATCCGTAAGAACAATTTCAGAAATATTTTGAGCTTCTCGCTCACCATAAATCGCTGCGATCTTATCCACGATGTATTGCTTTAACTCTCGATAACTCATGCCTGAATGATTTCAAATGGCGTATTGAAGATATTAATGGGATCCATCAATGTTGTACGCCATATTAGCGACCTTGCCAGTTTCCTTTTATAGGACTTGATATCCGCCATACTGTTGATCAAAGGTAGTTCATACCCTGTGGCTCGTGCTACTGCCCTTATATTCCGATGCATAACGGACTTCCCCGCAATCTGAAACCCCTCCTTTATCCTCAATGAAGCCACTATGCCTAATATTTCCTGCTGAAGCAGGGTTGACAATGACTGAAACCGATCATGAACGGCAGGTTGAGGCAGATCATCCTCAGCGAAACGCCAACTTTCAAGCTTTATATTACTAGAAGAGCTAACCCAATCGATCTCTTGCGGATCTAAGTCCACAGATGACAGGACTTCCTCGGTGACTTGTTGGTATTGGTTTAGAAACTCTTCGTAGCGAATTATTTGACACCTCGATGTATCTGTCGCAAGTGCAAATGAAGAATTCAACAAAAAAATAGCGCATGCATCTAATGTATCATACCCTCGGTTGATCATAGAAGCTATAGCTTCGAGGGGATGACGAACCATTATGATAAATTGTACATCACTCAGCACATCGCATAATGCAGCCATGTTTAGGGCATTCGCTGGGGTTTTCTCCACCCAAACCAGACCTTGATTGTGCTCTTGAATAGATTGCTCTACACGCGAAATAAAGCTATTGAAACCTTGAGACTGCTCAATTGACAATTCAATCTCTTTATCAGTGACACCCCAGTCACCATTAGGTATCGAAACTCCATTTTCTCGATGCCACCCATGAGAGCGTAGTGGTCGCAGTTTGCTCCAATTCAGTATACGGGGCTTATATCTATCCCAATCAGTAACTAACTGAGGTCGGGCATAAATAGAGGTCTCTGGGCTGATGATCACATCTCTATGCCTCCCTAAGCATTGATTTAGGAGGGAGCTCCCCGTGCTACTCGATCCACCGATAACCAGCTTCATTTGGAGTGATAGCTTTTTCTTATATGACGTAAATCCTCTATTGTATTTAGGCTTTTCACAACTCTATCAGTTAAGACACAATGTACCCTGTAACCAGACTCCAACCATCTCATTTGTTCCAGTGATCGAGCCTTCTCTTTGGATGTAGCTGGCAACTTGGATATCTCCTGAAGTGTCCTATTTCTATATCCATATACACCATGGTGTCCATAGCACGACTTGGCAGATGAGTTCAATTCTCGTAGAAAGTCCAAAGCTTCATGTTGATCATCGAGTATGGCTTTTACTACCGAAGTGTTGGTTAATTGTGCATCCGCCAACGGGCCAACAAGAGTACTGATATTGACTTTACCTGATTGCTCTAACGAGCTAATGAGATGTTCGATATCATCTGCAGAAATATCATATTCGTCCGCTTGGATATTGACAACTATGTTATGATCAGTATAATCCAATGCGACATTGGCAATTCGCTCAGTGCCGTTGTTATAACCTTTGGTAGAATATCTAACATAGAAGTCGCAATAGTCCTCGATCAGACCCTGTATAAATAAAGAATCAGTGGTGACGACAAGTTCGTGAGATTGCTGCAGTGGTTTGAGCTGATCGCACAGATGTAATATGATCTCTTTTCCTGAGATTTTTTGGATCAACTTCTGAGGTAATCGGGTTGACTTGAGTCGAGCTGGAACAACTATTAATGCCAAGAACTATATTATTTTAACCACAACATTGTTAAGGGCATACATATTACGCTTTATAGTAATATATTTGCATCACCTATGCCCCTAAGATATGTTTAGAACTATATTTTTATTATTGCTTTCAACCGCTATTTTAGCCCAAGATGATGATTATACTGCGGAATATCATCAAGACTACGGTCTTATCATTTCTCATGAAATAAGCGCTGGTCAAACCATATTTGGACTCACCAAACATTTTGGTGGTGCCATTGTGCATACTATGGAATTAAATGACGCCCTCGATTTTACAGAAGTAAATATCGGAAATCAGCTACAATTTGTTTTATTAACTCAACTTATAGCGTCACATCGATCGTCTGAGTACGATGTCCCACTGCACTTCGCTGTACAAAAAGGACAGACCCTCTACTCTATCGCTAAAATCTATGCACATCAGGAAGTGAAGGATATCATGAGCCTCAATAATCTAACGGACTCCAATCTTCAACCCGGTCAAACACTCATATTAGGGTATATTGAAAGACCATACACAATGACAACGGCACCAGTAGTATCTAACCAAACCACTGCTCAACCACCATTAATATCCGTTAATCCTACATCGCATAAACGATATAAACGGCAAGAACTCGCTGTAAAATCCCAAGTAAAACCTCTCAATCCATTGAAATCTGAATCACCTATCAAAGACCTCAAACTTATTGAGTTCGCTGATCAGATAAAACTGGAGGATATAGCATTGGAAGTTGTAATTGATTCTTCTGGAATGGGCCTTGATTCATCATACCAGTTTACTCATGAGAAAGGCTTAGCATACTGGCAAACTATTGATTCTCACAGCGAAGATTTAATAGTGTTACACAAGAATGCACCTGTCAATGAATCCATAACACTCTTTAATCCGATGATGGGCAGAGAGGTAAAAGCGACCGTGGTTGCACCAATACCAGAAAAATCATATCCAGATAATATAAGTATTGTAATTTCGCCAGCGGTTGCTCAAGCTCTTGGAGCTTTGGACAAGAGATTTATCGTCGAAATGACTTACTAATGTTATGGATATAAAGAACAACATCCTTGAAACTATCGGCAATACACCTTTAGTAAGACTCAATAAGGTTACATCACATATCGAAGCGACAGTGCTGGCAAAGGTTGAATACTTCAATCCTGGTCACTCTATTAAAGATAGAATGGCGCTAAAGATGGTAGAAGACGCAGAACAGTCAGGTCGTCTTAAGCCAGGTGGCACAATCATAGAATGTACCTCGGGGAATACAGGTATGGGTATAGCACTAGCCGGGGCTGTCAAAGGCTATAAGTGCATATTTACCACCAGCGACAAGCAATCTAAAGAGAAAATAGACATCCTAAAAGCTGTGGGTGCAGAAGTTATTGTCTGCCCTACTGATGTCAGGCCAGAAGATCCAAAGTCTTACTACTCGGTAGCAGAACGACTGAGTAATGAAATTCCTAACAGCGTATGGCTGAATCAATACGACAACCTATCAAACCGCCAAGCTCATTACGAAACAACTGGACCAGAAATCTGGGAACAGACAGACGGGACGATCACGCATCTTATTGTAGGTGTAGGAACTGGAGGGACCATCTCTGGTACTGCTAAATACCTCAAGGAACAAAATCCGAATATCAAGATTTGGGGTGTAGACACCTATGGGTCTGTATTCAAAAAGTATCACGAAACTGGAGAGTTCGACGAAAAAGAGATTTACCCATACATCTTAGAAGGTATTGGTGAGGATATACTTCCTAAAAATGTCGATTTCGACATTATTGATCACTTTGAAAAAGTCACGGATAAAGACGGAGCCGTTGATACTCGAAGACTAGCTAAAGAAGAAGGCATATTCGTCGGGTATTCCTGTGGTGCGGCATTGTCCGGTCTACTCCAGATGGCTGATCAGCTCAACAAAGATGACGTAGTTGTGATGATCTTACATGATCATGGCAGTCGGTATGTAGGAAAGGTCTTTAATGACGACTGGATGATCCAGCGGGGTTTTATGGATAAAGAACTGAGAGTACGGGACCTTCTTGCCAAGAAAATAGACAAAACCTTTCATTCGCTTGAGAAAAAAGCCACACTTAAGGA
>CAZJTO010000096.1:0-8766 GCA_964548935.1 uncultured Saprospiraceae bacterium | reverse complement strand
CCCTTCAATTTCTCGTTGATTTTAGCCTGTTCGCCAAGTGCGATGATATGATTTGGATCAATGTTCACGACTCGATCAATGGTTTCCTTGGCTTTGATCAGGCTGTCTTGAGCCAAGTAGATTTCTGTTTTAAGTGACAGATACCTTGTGTAGCTTGAGTCAATCATTAGTTCTTTCAGGCGTTTTGAAAGGCTTATGGCTCTATCGACATTGCCTAACTCCAACTCTAAACTGGCCGAGAAGCCAATATAAAAACCCAACTTCATCTGTCTGTCAGTGGCCAACTTGTTAAGCGTATCTAATGCTGCTCTAGGGCCGTGAATAAAGTGGAGCCATTCGATATATTCTGCTTTGGCATAATCGTCTTCAGGATATTTGTGGACGAATTCTCTAAAATTTGATTCTGCAAGTTGGCTTCTTTTGCTATTAAACTCAGCTGACACTTTGATTCCTTTATCTCGATCGTTGTAAGCTTCAATATTTAATAAGTATACATCTAAGAGTAAATTTTCGTCGTGAGTTGTGTGCTTCCTGATTTCTAATAATGATTGCAGCAGTTTCTCGCGTTCATTCAGATCTCGTGTGATGCGTCCGACCAAGGATTTGCCGAGAGCGAAATCAGGGTCAAATTCGAGTGCTTTTCTATAAGACCGTTCAGATTCGGTCCATCTGCCGTTGTCCAATATTTCGTGATATCCGTCGTGATAGTAATATCTGGCTGAATCACTCATCGTGCCATAATCAAAGTGACCTGACTGGTGATGTCCAGAGTTACAAGCAGATATTGATGCCATTACGAAAAGTAGAAAGACAAGTTTTGAGAGAGAAATGGAGTAAATGAATTTGTCTTTCATATTAAGGTAATACGGGGTTGGTCATAGGGATTCACATTAATGCGCAACGAGCAGTTTTGATACCTTGTACCGTAAAACTAATTGGCCCTAAATAAAGGGCTGTTTTATATTTATTTATTCAAGGTCAGCAATGCCAAGCGGAACTGAAAATTTCTCGCACCATACATAGACTTGTGAGAATTGTCCAGGCGTAAAATCTGCAGGGAGTTGATAGACTTGACTACCAGTTATGTTTTTTAAAGCACCAATTTTGTTTTCGGCCTGATAGACGTCACTATTGCCAATGGCCACTATTGGATCCGGCGCTCCGTCCAGTGAAAAGTCAGATGCAAAATTGAGTTGGTAGCCGCCGGTTGTTTTTTCCAACGTAACCTGGCCGGTGGTGATATGATCTGATTTGCCCACAAAATTTCCGGTGGATAAGGCGGTTGCCTTTGTTTCACTTTGAATATTAGTTGAAACTTCATCTGCCGCGACAGTTGTACTGGCAGTCTTGCTGGCATTACCGCAAGCAGCTATAATAAATGCGACGGCGATTATTGTAATGAGTTTTGTAGTGTTGACCATTATATAATTCTCGTTTTTTATGAATAACGTAAAATAAGGAATACAATGCGTCTTGCTGAAATGAGGAGATGTTATTCAAAAGATTTAACGAAAAGCACCAAATTCTCTCCAGATCGAGCGTGATTCTCAGAGATAGGAGGCTTTCGTGCATAAAAAGCCGTTACTGGGATGGTTTTATTCAACTTATCGTTCGCTTCACAAAAATTACACTATTTGGAGCTTTTGGGCGTCCACTCATCATTGCCTTGTTGAGCGGTTTGGAGCTGATCTATAGCAGCCTGTTCAGCGACGGGATCGTGCTTGACGTTGATATGGATCCAGAGGGACCTGCTAGCCCTAATCACTCTGCAGTACGACAGTAATCCCATGAATATGACAAATGCCATAGCAGAATTGACGGACCACTCAAAGTAAAATACCAGTATCAAGGTGGGTATGAGAAAGTACCACGCCGAAAAGATGTATGAGATAAACATCGCTCCATAATAGAATCCTGGTTCGGGTTCCATCTTCTGATTGCAGAGATTACAATGAGTGGGCATGTTAACAGGATCAGATAGGGACATCGGCTTGACGAACAGGTCACCTTGTCGGCATCTGGGGCATTTATAGCTCCACCATGATTTGATCCATGAACTCACTGCAGTAGGACAACTGAGGCAGGCTAGTTGTTCGCTCAGAGTTGAAATTGTTTATCGTTTCTATCAGATTAGATTTGCTGGAGTACTGTATAATTCCATATTGCGTTGTACAACGGTATGTATAAGTGGTTCAAGATATTTGCTTCCGGACTTGTCCTTTTGGCAATTTTAGGATTTGTAGCGATACATATGGTGGCGCCAATAGCAATTACTCAACCTCCGAAGGTCAAGAGTAAATTGACACCGATGGACTTAGGGTTGAAGAGTGATTCTCTTAAGATAATAACGACTGATAGTATTGCACTCGATGCATATTGGGTATCAACAGAGCTTGATATGGCTAAAGGGGTGATAATTTTGATTCATGGTATCGGAGGATGCAAGGAGCAATATCTGTTCACGGCCAGAGATCTCGCTGAGCAAGGAGTTGAGACGCTACTGCTGGATAGTCGGGCACATGGGAAAAGCGAGGGAGCCTATTGCACCTATGGATACAAAGAGAAACATGATATTGCCGCTGTCATTGACTCGATCGTCTTACGACGGCCTGGCTCGATATTGGGCATCTGGGGTAACTCTCTGGGAGGGGCTATTGCGATTCAAGCATTAGCTATGGATGAAAGACTGGATTTTGGCATAGTCGAGAGTACATTCACGGAGTTGGATGAGATCGTGTTTGATTATAAGCGTAGATTATCCAAGGGCCTTGGCCTGCGCTTCGTGGCTGATTATGTGTTGGGTCGGGCAGGGCAGCTTGCAGATTTTGATCCAGATCAAGTGAAGCCAGTAGAATCTGTGAAGCTCATTGATGTGCCAATGTTCATAGGCCATGGTGACGCAGATGAACATATAGCCGTGAAATATGGCATAGCGCTTTATGACAACCTGAAAACCACAGACAAAGAACTATACATCGTTGAGGGAGGAGGGCATAATAATCTGATTCGGACAGGAGGTCAGGAGTATAAGGATCACATATTCAGTTTCATCCATCGGAATCTCAATTCGCAACAGTCGCAGGAATAATACTTGAGACACGAGACTGTTATTTATATTTGTTTAATTGTCATTAAAATCAGAGCACTTTGAAGTCTGTCTATATCATCATGGGGGTATCAGGAAGTGGTAAGTCTACCATCGGCCAGTTGTTGGCTGATCGGCTGTCGATACCATTTTATGATGGCGACGACTTCCATCCAGAAGCTAATATTGCGAAAATGCAGTCCGGACAGTCGCTTAATGATGATGATAGGATGCCTTGGCTGCATGCCATTAATAAGCATTGTCGACAGGAGCAGAAAATAGCTGGATGTATAATCGCTTGTTCTGCGCTAAAGGCAATGTATCGAGACATTCTTGTAGATGGATTGGCTCAGCTGCACTGGATCAGTTTGGAGGGAGATTTTGAGCTTATTTATAAGCGCATTACATCTCGAAAAGGGCATTTTATGCCGCCAGAATTGTTGCAATCACAATTTGATACATGGGAGAAACCAACTGGAGCGATTACTGTCAATATCGCGGATGAGCCCGAGGTAATCATTAATAACATCGTAAAACGACTATCGCATATGTCAGCAGAATTTGGTCTTATTGGATTAGGAGTTATGGGTAAGAGTCTGAGCAGAAACTTAGCCAACAATGGATTTAAGCTTGCCCTGTTCAACAGACATGTTGATGGAAAGGAGGAGGATGTCGCAGTAAACTTTGTCAAGTCATTTCCGGAGTTATCAGACGCAGTAGGGTATGATGACATGGGCGCATTTATCAATGGTATCAGCACTCCCCGGAAGCTGATGCTCATGATCAGTGCTGGCAAGCCTGTCGATGCAGTCATAGGGCAGTTAATTCCATTATTAGATCGAGGGGATGTGATCATAGATGGTGGCAACAGTCACTATAAGCAGACCGATCAGCGTGCAGCACGACTGGCCGAGCATGGCATTGAGTTCATCGGCACGGGCGTATCTGGCGGAGAGGAAGGAGCGCTCAAAGGGCCCTCCATCATGCCCGGCGGATCTATAGACGCCTATAGTAAAGCAGCTCCATACTTAGAAGCTATTGCTGCCAAAGACGCTGATGGCAAGGGTTGTTGTGCTCATGTTGGCAGAGGAGGTGCAGGACACTTTGTCAAGATGGTCCACAATGGTATTGAGTATGCTGAGATGCAGTTGATCGCCGAGTGCTATAGCTTGTTGAAAAATGTCGGTGGGCATGATAATGAGGCCATTGCGGATTTGTTTGATGCTTGGTGTGATCGAGACTTGGGGAGTTATCTTCTTGAGATCAGTGCAGAGATATTGCGCAAGAAAGATGGTGGTCAGTACGTGATCGACCAGATATTGGATAAAGCAGGTAACAAGGGTACCGGTAGCTGGACTACGATTGCCGCGGCAGAATTAGGCGTGCCGATCACGATGATTACTGCAGCGCTATTTGCGAGGTATACTTCAGCATATAAGAGTGAGCGAGTGAGCTCTGATCAGTTGTATAATGCAGGTGTGGAGTCCTCGATTGTCAATCTGGTCGAGCTAGAGGGGGCGTATCGAATCGCCCGCATTGCTAACCATCACCAGGGTCTCCATCTGATCGATGCAGCCTCTGAGGCCTATGAGTGGAATCTCAACTTTTCGGAGATAGCTCGCATCTGGACGAACGGTTGCATCATCAGATCGAAGCTGATGAAAGACCTGATTCCAGTTCTGGGATCAACTCAGCGCATACTCCAGCATGGGGAATTTATCGATGTCGTGCAGCGACACCGCATAGATCTGGCTGAGGTAGTCGCCCAAGGACATCAAACCTATTGCTCTATTCCGTGCCTGTCAGCGGCAAGCGACTTTATCAATACCTATACACAAGGGCAGAGTAGTGCTAACATGATTCAGGCTCAGCGTGATTTTTTTGGAGCACACACCTATAAACGAGTAGATAATCCTGAGGGGCCATCACATCATACGATTTGGTAGCCAATCCAATGTGTATTGCACAAAGCTCAGCGAATCGTTTACTTGGCGGGATGAACACTAATTTGGCCAACCCAAAAATCACATATCAATTCAAGGCCATCATCTGGAAGCATAGTGATGTTGGAGGCTGGTACTTTGTTTCTTTGCCGATTGAATTGAGTCAAGAGATTAGAACAAATCTTGGATGGCAAGAAGAAGGCTGGGGTAGAATGAAGGCAATCGCAACGATTGGAGATACACAGTGGGAGACCGCCATATGGTTTGATAAGAAACACAACACCTATCTACTGCCAATCAAGTCTGCCATTAGGAAATCAGAATCACTGGATATCAATGATTCAGTCGATTTGACGATTGAAATCTAAATTTGGCAGGCTTCTACTTTTGACGAACCTTATTCATGTCCGATGGCTACATTCCATTGCCGAACTTGATATGAAGTGACAACACCATTGAGGACATATGGATCACGCTGAGCGAACTCTTCTACCTCTTGCCGATCGTCAACCTTAAATATCAATAGGGCACCCTCTGCAGGATCATCATACGCACCGCCATAGATCAATTTTCCAGCTTTGTAATAGGGAGTGATGTGATCAAAGTGTAAACCTCTGACAGGCTCTCTCTTGTTCATATAGTCATCGGCCAATTGATACGATAAAGTATAGAAAGACATCGTTTTATATATTGATATTATTTATAATATGTTGAGCCACATACCTTCCGCTGTACATCGCAGCATTCAGGCTGCCCATCATAGTATGATCACCGCAATTGTATATGCCTTTGTCCAACACTATTTTGTCTGGCGTGTGTTCAAATTGTATGTCGGATGTATCTGGTAGCGAGTAGGGTATGTCGTATGAGGTAATCAGACTGAGGTCTCCTTGTACTCCGGTTTGTTTTAATTCGTCTTTGATCTTATCCAACATCGCTTCTTCGCTAAGTCCACGATCGTTAATGACGGTGGTCGAGAGAATTGTTTTGCCTTGTGGGTGGGGTATGAGATTAGTCGGGTAGTAGTAGTTATTGATGAGGCGATCAGGATTAGCCGATAGCGTGATAATCTTGTCAGTATAATTAGGCGTATCCACCTCAAAATAATAATTGATGGAGCGCTTCCATTTAACCGTTTTCTGAGTCTGAACTCCCTGACTGAGATCCGTGGCTATAATGGTGTGTGCTGAGGGGATGGTAGTGCCATCAGATAGGGTGATATACCCTGGTGCTACAGCCTCAACAGAAGTACTCGTTAGAATTTTTGTTTGTTTGAGCTTGTTGGCTAGCTGGTCCGATATTTTCTGCATCCCTCCCTTGGGAATAACACTATTGCCATTACCAAACATCTTAAACAAAAACTCAAAGAGCCTCGACGAGGTCCGAAGTTCTGTTTCTAAGAAAATGCCTCCAAAGAAAGGTGTAAAGAATCGCTCAATCACTCGATCTGAAAACCCCAGTCCTTGCAAGTACTCGAGCGCACTGGTTTCATCCTCACTGAATATATCTGAGAAGGATTTGCCTTTAAGTCTCAAGGAAAGCTGTAAGGTCTTGATTTTATCCTTGAGCGTCGACAGCGTCGGATCGAGAGAGTCGAGCCAAAATGTAGCTGAACTCAATGGATCACCGATGCGAACTGTCTTCCCCTGATAGTAGACTCGCGATCCAGACAAGAAGGGTTGTAGCTCCAACTCCTCATAGTCCAGATAGCGCTGCGCCTCCGGATAGGCAGTCAATAACACCTGAAACCCACGATCAAAAGGATAGCCATCTATGTAATCCGTACGAACCCGTCCTCCCAAGTGGTCTTGCTTCTCATAGATGATAGGTTTTAGTCCAGCTGACTCCAGTTCTAATGCAGCTATTATTCCACTTATACCTCCTCCAACTATATGTATTGATTGATCCAATTCTCAACTACTTTATTCTTGTGAAAAATACTGTTTATAGATACTCTTGCGAGGATGAAATGCAACGAGCATCAATGGCCTGATCATAGCCGTAATCAGCGCATTACTACAGGTATAGCTCATCAGATCCACGATGCGAGATCGATTGGGGCCCATATGCTCTACGATGTGTTCATGTCGCCAAGTCTTTAATGGCCAAGGCAAGATGATCCCTTCATCTACGAACCAGGCACGGTGATCATCGTGTCCATCTTCAATAATGTCAGATCGCCACGTAAACTTTGCTGGCACCGTAAAATTGAGAATGACTTGATCTCCTTTTTTCGAACCAGTAAATTGCGCAATCTGCATACCGACAGGAGGTTTTAAGGCCTCAAATAGATCGCGATCAAAACGCTCTATCACGTCCAGATAAAACCCATCCACCTCTGTAGCCAACCGTAACGTCATGCTTATATAACCATCATGAATGTCCATAGTTGATTATAGTACTTGCTTATTATTTCTGTACTTTCAATAGATGTCAAGTCGACAACTCATATATACGCCATATACACTAACTACAACTCAACCGTTTGGCACGGCGCATGGCTCACGATCGGAGACTCATATTGTACTCGTCCAACTGATAGATGGCGATTACAGGGGTATCGGCGAAGCATCGATGCCACCCTATTATCCCGAAAAACAACATCATATGTTGGATTTTATGAGTAGGGTAAATGTGGATCCGTTATTAGATTATGAGACAATAGGGGAGGCACTGGATTATGTTGATAGTATAGCTCTGGGGCATACGGCTTCAAAGGCGGCAATTGATATCGCACTTCATGATCTCAGATCCAAACAGCGTGGTATATCCCTTGAGCAATTCTTAAATATCCAAAGACACACTGAGCAGCATATCCAATCATCGATCACCATTGGCCTGAGCAATATAGATCGCATGCTCAATGAAGTCAACCGCTTTCGCAGTTACCCAATTTTGAAAATCAAATTGGGTCAAGGTGGATCAGATATTGATATCATCAGATCAATCAGAAAGCACACGGATCAAAGGTTATGGATAGATGCGAACCAAGGATGGAAAAGCCTTGATGAAGCGATGATCATCTGCAATGAACTTCAATCCTTAGGTGTGGAGCTCATAGAACAACCATTTCCAATCGGACAACTGTCTCTGGTACATCAATTGTCCCAACAATATGATATGGCCATCATCGCTGACGAAGACTGTCAGGATGTCTCAGACATACAGCAACTGGCTGGCTGTTATGACGGGATCAATACTAAGTTGATGAAGTGTGGAGGCATACGCAATGCAGTTGAGATGATTGCGCAGTCGAGACGTAGTGGATTAAGCGTAATGTTGGGCTGTATGACCGAGAGTTCAGTAGGTATTTCGGCGGCATATCAGTTGGCGCATATGGTAGATTATGTTGATTTAGATGGAAATATGTTGATCAACAATGACCCTGCTAAAGGGGTGTATTTGGATGAAGGTGTCCTTAAAAACCACAATGGAATCGGCATCCAGTGCCGCCTAAAATAGGCTTGTTAGGATACATATATAAAAATGTAATCTGTTAAATGCCGTGACCGAACTGTCTACTAGCCCGTCACAAAATCACTTCTACACTTTTTTACAAACTAAACAGAATATGGATATTTCAAACTTATTGGAGTCCTTGACTTCCAGATTTGGTAGCGTACTACCAGGTGTCCTCGGTGCGTTACTCGTATTGATCATTGGCTTTATTGTAGCTGGTATCATTAAGCGACTAGCTAAAAGCTTACTTTCCAAAACCTCAATAGATGACCGGTTGAG
>CAZJTO010000095.1:0-8876 GCA_964548935.1 uncultured Saprospiraceae bacterium | reverse complement strand
ATATCTCCTGACATGATGATGTATCTGTCTGGATATACGGTGCCTCGCTTGACGGCGAGTACATTGACAATATTAGTAGATACAGGTATCCTTCTGCTTTGGCCTTCCTCTATCACACCACTCTGATAACTCACTTCGAGGCATCCCCCGCAGTCTGCACTGATGCGCTCAAACTCTGCCTTGATCCATCGCCGTGCTGCACCGATGCCTCTTGTCTGTGATACCGTATCTGATAGTGTATGTCTTGTGCCAAATCCAGCTAAGGTGGTGATGTCAGCCTCAATACGCTCAGCGGAGCATGATGATATGATATCATAGATCCGTTGATCTGACGCTGGTGGAGTCATTTCTTGGCTGTATATAACACTACAAGTAAAGATGATCAGGAGCAGAGTCATTACTCTCATAGGGATAGGATATTTTTTATAAATATATCCCAATATGAGCTAATGGGAATAAAGACGGCGGTGATCCTAGCCGAGTGCTAGGCAACTAAGCCTTGCGCATTGGCTGCAACAGGGATGGATATAATAAACTTGGTGCCATCCTTAACACTTGGATCGATACTGATCTCGCCATCAATCTGATGACAGATCCTACGACATATAGCGAGGCCAAGACCTGTGCCTGCGTACTCCCTGTTATTATGGAGCCGAGTGTACATCTTAAATATTTCTTCGTGGTATTTAGGCTCGATACCGATGCCATTGTCGGCTACTGACAGATAATAGACGTTATCAACTACTCTGCCATCAATGCTTATTTTTTTGATTGGGCTTTGATTGTATTTTAAGCCATTCTCAATCAAATTTTGCAGTAGCTTATATAGCATGGTCCCACACGTGTATAAGTCAGGCAGATTGTTATAGCTGATCTCAACTTGTTGGTCTGTGAGTTCAGTGATGTTTTCGATTTTGGCGATCACATGATTTACATCAACATGCTCTTTAGAGATTTCAGTGCCACAGTTGATTTGGCTATAGTTCAAGGTTGCATTGATGAGGTTGTTCATCTGTGTAGCACCATCACTCGCCAAGTCGCAAAACGTTTTAGCACTTTCCAAATCTGTGTCCCCTAATTCCCTCTTGATTAACCCTAAAAAAGAAATCATGGATCGCACGGGTGACTTGAGGTCATGAGTAGCGAGATAAGTCATTTTTTCTAACTCCTGATTACTGGCGTTTAGTTTTACATTCTGATCTTGAAGGGAGCTTATGAGGGTTTGTATCTGGTCTTCGCTGAGCTTAAGTTGCCTGATAAGGGAATACCCAATTACCGCAATATTAACCGCACTGGTCATGTAAATCAGGATCTCAATAGTGGGGTGTACGGTCAGATCTAAGATAGGAGGATAGTTATTAGAATAGTATATGCTCCCAAGCAATATGACGATATCGAATACAATCAAGCCTAATTGTAAATTTCGATTTCTGACGAACAGTGTAGCTATGAGTATTAATACAAGAGAACCACTGGCGATGTGATCAATCTCGCCAGGCAGAGAACAGATCAATACAGCAAATGATATGGAGAAGAACAGATTGCATAGGATGACTGACAAGCTGTAATAACCATACTTAACCAGTATATGTAAGCAAGCTATAACAAGGGCTGAGACGGTTGTTATGAATAATTCAAAGCTCAACCCATTAAATGAATAGATGAGCATTATAAGAATCGAAACAAAGAGGTTATAGGTCAGGAGTATGTTAAAAGATTTCTTAACCGAATTGTAGACTAACGCACCATCTTTAGATATGCCATTGAGAATGAAGGATTTATAAAGAGATGATGCTGTCATAAAGTTATTTCCACCTATATAAGTTTGGACACAAGGGAAGTTTGATCCACCTATCTGAAACTGAGTATTTTAAGTATCCTACTTTACGTATTGATCAAAGTGCAGCCTGAAGGACTCGCCACACGTTTTCAACTACGATCGTTTGCCCGATGGCGTTAGGATGTTTTCCGTCAGGAAGGTTTAGATCAGGGTCCCCTGCTACTCCATCCAATAAGAAGGGGATTAAGTCAGCATTGTAGTCCTTGGCGATCTCGCCAAACATCCTATTAAATCCGGTGCTATACTCCTGACCCATATTAGGGGGCGCCAGCATACCTGCCATGATGATCTTAGCACTAGGACTATGGGCTTTTACCTTTTCGACGATCTGTCGCAAGTTGTCAATGCTTAAGGCTAAGTCCAGCCCTCTCAGCATATCATTGGACCCTAAGGCCAATACAAATACATCAACTGGCTGCTGCAATACCCAATCGATACGCCCCAGGCCACCTGTAGTTGTTTCTCCACTAAGGCCGGCATTAATCACTTGATACTGGAGTCCCAAAGAATCAATGCGATTTTGCACCAAGCTGGGATACGATTCTTCTTCGTCAAGTCCGTAGCCTGCTGTTAGACTGTCACCAAAAAACATGATCTTCTTTTTAGAAGAGGCGGTAGATTTGGTTTTTTTGATCATTGCGGGACTATTAGTTGTGTCAGAGACAACATCTTGCTTTGATACAGGTTTATCATTGCATGCAGCTGTGATTAGCATGAAGTATCCTAAAACCATAAATCTCATAAGAACAGAAGATGTGGTGTGCGTCATGAAAGTCGAGTTCATAAGGATGATAACGAAAGTTTCATACCCTTAGTTTCACCAAGTATTCAAAGAAGTTATGACGCACATATTGAGTGTGAGTGATCTCAAAAAGACCTATAAAGGAGTCAATAGAGAATTAGTAGTGTTAGACGATATCAATTTTACAATTCATAAAGGAGAAATTGTATCTATAGTAGGTCCTTCGGGTAGTGGAAAAACTACGCTCCTTGGACTGTGCGCAGGCCTTGACACACCCACGAATGGACGGATAGATTTGACTGGCGAGACGATTAGCAGCATGACTGAAAACGAAAAAGCTGCCGTACGCAACAAGAAGATCGGATTTATATTTCAGAACTTCCAACTGTTGCCTACGCTGACTGCAATCGAAAATGTGATGATACCACTCGAGTTGCAAGGCAGATCTTCGGGAGCTCGCGACAAGGCTAAGGAACTACTGAGCAGAGTTGGTTTAGGAGATCGCTTGACTCACTATCCTGCGCAGTTATCGGGTGGGGAGCAACAACGAGTATCTCTGGCGAGGGCATTTAGTAATGACCCGGAAGTCCTGTTTGCAGATGAGCCAACCGGTAACCTCGATGAAGAAACGAGCGAGATGGTAGAAAACTTAATCTTCGAACTCAATCAAGAACAAGGCACTACCATGATTATCGTTACTCACGATCTTGATTTAGCACACAAAACACAGCGCATCATCAAGCTCAAGGGAGGCAGAATATCAAGTGATCAGCCCACTAATCCTGTATAAATATGGCTGGCATCAAGTATCTCATAACCACAGCCTATCGCGACAGCCGCAAGGATAGAGGCAAGCTAGCACTCTTCATGAGTGCCATCATACTCGGCATAGCCGCACTTGTGGCGATCAATTCATTTAATTATAACCTCGTCAAAGATATCGACGAGCAGTCCAAGTCGATCTTGGGTGCAGATATGTCAGTCACGGGCAATCAACCCATTGCCGAGCATCTACAGCTCATGCTGGACTCCATACAAGCTGAGGTAGCCCATGAGACCGAGCTATTTACCATGTCCTATCTGCCAAAGACAGATGACAGCCAATTCATCGGGGTGAAATCTATAGATGGCGGGTTTCCGTTTTATGGTAAGCTCCTTACTGATCCTGTTGACGCATTTGAGCGACATCGAGATGAGCAGTTCATCATAGTCGATCATGGTATGATGCTACAGTATAAACTGGAGGTAGGAGATACGATTAAGATCGGAGGAGTAGGGATGATGATAGGTGGGAGACTCAAGAGTTCATTTGGGAGTATCTCTGCCGGATCGAGTTTTGCGCCCAATGTATATATCACTCCCGAGTTACTTGAGCGGAGTCAGTTGATACAACCCGGTAGCTTAGTGGATTATGCCCAGCATTATAAGGTACCACTGGGTTTTGATCCTGACGCTTGGGAGGATGATCACCGTGAAGCATTTAGAAACGAAAGCCTCCGGATAACAACAATTGAAGATCAACGAGAAAACCTCAAAGAGGCCTTTAACTCATTGAATTATTTTCTCAATCTCGTGGCCCTTGTATCATTGATACTCGGCTGTATTGGAGTGGCCAGCAGTGTCATGATCTACATCAAAAACAAGGTGAACTCTATAGCCATCTTCAGATGTCTCGGTATGACTGGCGGCCAGTCCTTTTTCATTTATTTTAGTCAGATCCTCGTATTGGGTTTGATCAGTGTCTTAATCGGTGCAGCTTTAGGTAGTGCGATTCAGATGCTATTGC
The DNA here is from genome assembly GCA_964548935.1 of uncultured Saprospiraceae bacterium. Taxonomy (GTDB): domain Bacteria; phylum Bacteroidota; class Bacteroidia; order Chitinophagales; family Saprospiraceae; genus GYS-P2D. Next base: position 4,508 of record CAZJTO010000095.1, on the reverse strand, counting down.
CGATCATCCTACGAGACTTTTTGCCCTATGAGGTTGATATGGATATCTCGTGGCGAGCCATTTTCGAGGGGGCTTCTATAGGTGTATTGATCACTATGCTCTTTGCCCTGGTGCCCTTGGTTTCGATTCGCAGGATCACGCCATTGAGGACCTTGCGAGCATCAGTCGATCAGCAAGAATCTGGTATAGATTGGCTCAAAATGGGGATCTATGTTGCTATTGCGTTGAGCATATTTTTATTTCTGTATCAGTTGATTGGGAGTACTCGAGAAGCATTGGGCTTTTCGATTGGCTTGCTGGTTGCATTCTTGGTTCTTTTTGGAGTATCCAAATTAATCGTTTGGGGTGTCCGACGATTTTTTCCTACAGGATGGTCATTTGTATTTAGACAGGGCTTGGCTAATCTATATCGACCAAATAACCAAACTCAAACCCTAATTATCTCGATTGGATTGGGTGCAGCGATATTGACGACGTTATTCATCATACAGGGTCTACTCTTAGAGAATGTTGGCTCTATGGATGCTGGCAATCAGCCTAATATGATCTTGTTCGGTATCGAGAAAGAGCAGAAGGATGAGATCAAGACATTGACGGAGGAGTATGGTATGCCGGTGATCCAACAGGTGCCTATTGTGACCATGCGACTAGCAGGGTGGCAGGGTAGAACTAAAGCCGATTGGCTCGCTGATACTTCGAGGACGGCAAGTAGATGGGCGATCAATCGAGAGGCGAGGGTAACATTTAGAGATTCACTCAATGCCGATGAAGAATTGATGGAAGGGGTGTTCACCCCAGAGATCCAGCCGGGGGACAGCATATTCGTCAGTCTGGCAGATAACTATGCCCGATCTATGGATGTGTCTATAGGAGACGAGATGGTCTGGAATGTCCAGGGCGCACTTATCACGAGCTATGTGGGGAGCATACGCAAGATTGACTTTAGAAGTATGCAGACGAGATTCTTCATTCTATTTCCGAATGGGGTGTTAGAGCGCGCCCCTCAATTTCAGGTGCTAGTCACTAAGTCGCCAGATATCGAGACGACTGCCGAGTATCGCAGTGCTGTAGTCAAAGCATTTCCCAATGTATCTGTGATTGATCTGGGCATGATACTCGTCACGCTCAATGATATACTGACCAAGGTGAGTTACATCATACAGTTCATGGCGGGCTTCAGTATTCTGACTGGTTTGATTGTCTTGATCAGTTCTTTGTTTTTAAGCAAATTCCAACGTATCCGTGAGAGCGTCTTGCTTCGTACGATAGGGGCACTGAGGCATCAGATTTTTAGAATCAATTTTGTTGAGTACTTGCTGATTGGCTCACTTTCAGCACTCACAGGTATCGTACTGGCCCTGATCGGTAGTTACTTCTTAGCGACCCGACAATTGGAGCTGGAGTATGACATCCGTTGGGGGCCAATTCTGATCGTCTTTTTGATCATCGTCTCACTCACTGTATTGATCGGATTGCTCAATAGCCGAGAGGTGTTAAATAAGTCTCCGCTCGAAGTCCTGAGAAAAGAAGTTTAGCACATTATTGACCTGTTCAGAGCGGTTTGCTATGCCAATAATGAAGGTAGAGGGACGGCATTATCTTGTATTTTTAGGAGGTGAAGCGAGCAATTCTAATCATAGTCTTACTATTGGTGCTAGCAATAGCGGCACTGTTGTTATGGCCCAGCCCGATAGAAGCGGTAGCGTTTAAGCCTGAGCCAATCCCCTCGCTTTCTGGACCGTACCAATCTAACAGCGAACTTCATGATATGAAAAAAACCTACGTAGATCAGTGCATCGGCTGCGAAGATCTTGCGCCTAATCCAGATGGCTCAATATATGCTGGAGACGTACACGGCAACATCAAGTTGCTTCAAAATGGTAGCGACAAGATCTTGACTAATACAGGCGGTCGTCCATTGGGTATAGACTATGATACGTTGCGCAACGTATTGATTATTGCCGATGCTCACAAGGGTCTACTTTCTTGGGATGGTACTACACTCGACGTGCTTACTACGGCATCGGATGGTCTGGATATGAAGTTTACTGATGATGTAGATGTTGGACCTGACGGCAGGTATTATTTTAGTGATGCCTCAAGCAAGTATGACTACTCAGAAACCATGCTCGATATTATGGAGCATGGAGGTCATGGCAGGTTATGTGTATATGATCCAGAAACAAAAGTTACATCTACTTTACTCGATGGCTTACAGTTTGCCAATGGGGTGGCGACGAGCTCAGATAGTAGCTATGTCTTAATCAATGAGACGGGATTGTTCTGCGTTAGGAAATATTGGCTTTCGGGGCCAAAAGCAGGGCAAGATGAAATCATCCTCGGCAATATGCCTGGATTTCCTGACAACATCAGTCAAGGTCAAGATGGGATATACTGGTTGACACTCATTAATCCGCGCACTGAGGATTTACAATCTCTTTCTAACAATGCTTTTATGAAAGAACTCATTGTCAAGATACCAGGACTGACAGAAACCGCTGTACCTGATCCTTATGGGTTTATATTGGGAATAGATGGGTCAGGAGAGATCGTTTATAATTATCAAGATGCTGATCCACAACTATTGCAGATTACGTCGGTTCAGCAATATGGTGATGAGCTGTTTTTTGGCTCGCTCATAGATAATGGCATAGGTCAGATGACCATCAAATAAATAATCACAATTAGCAAATCATAACATTATGAGACTTAAGGATAAGGTAGCCATCGTAACGGGTGGATCAAGAGGAATAGGGCAGGCCACTGCTGAGCTTTTTGCCAAAGAGGGCGCAAAAGTGATCATATGGGATTTATTAGATGAAGGTGAGGCTGTCGCCAAGGCCATCAGAGATAATGGTGGGCATGCTGAGTTTAATAAGATATCGATCACTGACAAGGAGGCTGTGGAGTCTGGCGTTGCTGCTATCGTTGCTGCCCATCAGCGCATCGATATATTGATCAACAATGCTGGGATTACTAAGGACAAGACTCTGCTCAAGATGACAGATGAGATGTGGGATGCTGTGATCGGCGTGAATCTCACGGGTATATTCTACTGTACTCGTGCTGTGGCAGCCGTCATGAAAGAGCAGCGTTATGGTCGAATCGTATCTGCTGCATCTACTACAGGATTAAGAGGCAACTATGGCCAGACTAATTACGCAGCTACTAAAGCTGGTGTAATCGGAATGACTAAGACTTGGGCTATGGAGCTCGGCAAGCATGGTATCACTGCCAATGCAATTGCACCTGGCTATACGCAGACACCGATGACCGAGGCGATGCCGGACAATGCTAAAGAAATGGCCAAAATGGTCATCCCAGTTGGTTTCCTCGCAGATCCAATAGACATCGCACATGGCTATGTGTATCTGGCATCAGATGAAGCTCGGTTCGTCAATGGCATCTGCCTTCCGATAGATGGAGGATATACACGATAGCATGGTATCTATTGATCAACCCAAGGCAGTTAGAAAGGGCGAAGAACTAGACACCGTCGGTCTTGCTACCTATCTCGAAAAAGTGAATCCTGAATGGGTAGGTAACATGGAGATTCACCAGTTTTCTGGGGGTTACTCTAACTTGACCTACAATATTATCATTGGGGATCATGACTTAATACTGAGACGACCACCGTTTGGAGCTAATGTCAAGAGTGGTCATGATATGGAGCGAGAGTATAAAGTGCAACATCTTCTCAAGCCTCATTTTAATCCTGTCGCTCCCGTCTATCATCTCTGCCAAGATCATGACGTCATGGGGTGCGATTTCTATATCATGCAACGTGTCCAGGGAGTAATCCTGCGAGCAAAGGGTCTTGGGGATCAGGGACAGGCACAAGACTATCAGCAGATATCTGAGACGTGGCTCAAGACACTCGTTGACTTGCATAAGGTGGATTATCAGAAGGCAGGCTTGTCAGAACTCGGAAGACCAGAAGGGTACACTCGCAGACAGATAGAGGGTTGGACTCGTCGATATACGAAAGCTCAGACTCATGATCATGCTGCCGCAACAACAGTTATGACGTGGTTGAACAAATCGATTCCCGATTGCGCCGAGCATACGCTGATTCACAATGACTTTAAGTATGACAACGTCATGTTTGCTCCTAATGATTGGTCTACAATCATTGCAATATTGGATTGGGAGATGGCAACCATTGGCAATCCGATCATGGACTTTGCAACGAGCCTTGCCTATTGGGCGGAGGAGGAAGATTTAGCCGCATTTGGACCATTGATCAGTCAACCTACGTATCAGGCGGGCAATCCAGATCGCACCCGTCTTATAGAGATGTATGGAGCACAGTCAGGTCGAGATATGAGTGACATCGTATACCATTATGTGTACGGGCTCTTCAAGATTGCCGTGATCATCCAACAGATCTATTATCGCTATCATCATGGACACACCGATGATCCACGATTTGCTAAGTTGGATCAAGCAGTCCAGGGCTTTTGTTTTAAGGCACAACGAGCGATTGAGAAGAATCGGGTAAGTCAGCT
>CAZJTO010000094.1:0-8896 GCA_964548935.1 uncultured Saprospiraceae bacterium | reverse complement strand
TATTGGTAAATACCGCAACATCAAAATCAACATCTCGCACCCTAAACTGATGTAGAGCATGCGAACTCACTTCCATAAATACATACGAACAGCCAGCTTCGGACATTTGACTAAAATAGTCATGCAATACATAAGCATCAGGAGTTGTCATCTGAGCATCAACACGCTCATCTCCTATCAAAATTTCAACGGTAGAGATCAACCCTACCTTATAACCCATTCCTTTGAATAAGCTGTACAACAATGATGTAACCGAGGTCTTTCCATTAGTCCCCGTAACACCAATAATCATCGGTTTTTCGGATGGCCTTTCGAACCAATTAGAACATATTTTCGAATAGGCAATTCTCGTATTTTCACACTTAAGAACAGCTACATCTGGCGACAATTCTTGATTAAAATCAAGATCAACAACTATCGCCACAGCTCCCTTTTGGATCGCCATATTCACATATTCATGACCGTCGAAAGACTCCCCTCGAATGGCCACAAACAAATGTCCTTTTTTCACTTTTCGAGAATCATTAGTGACTCCATTGATCACTACATTTTCCGTTCTCGATTTATCAATTTTTTCGAGCCCCCTGATTACCTTATCAAGGTTTGCTTTCACAAATATATTAATTTAAATAAAGTATAATAGCCTGATTGTCAATATTTTTTCCAGAATTTATGGATTGTTTGACAACTTTGCCGCTTCCTTCAACTTTTACGTCCATTCCTAGATTTTCTAGGACATAAATCGCATCTCTCAAACCCATTCCAGCCAAGTCGGGAACAGTTTTGGTTGATATTCTTGCCTTTGCCGAAACCACACTGCCATCCTCTCGATGACCTCCCTTAATCCATCTCCCTTCACCTTCAAAACCAACATCGACATCGGCAAATATTTCATCATAATCGCCACCAAATCCATACACCTCTCCTGTATAATAAGATTGACCTGATTGGTCCTCGTCACGAGCCTGATTATGAATGGCAAAATCCTCATGATCTATCGCGTATGTCCAATCCATAATGGTCTTAAAAACTGGACCCGCAACTACATTACCATAGTATTTACTTCCCTTGAGGCCATAGACCACAACGATCATCGAATATTTAGGATTGTCGATAGGCCAATAACCAGCAAATGATGCATTATAACTGATATCATCTTCGTTCGAATAGTTCACTTTTGTAGTACCTGTCTTACCGGCAAACGTATAGAGTTCTGATCTGATGGATTTACCTGTACCTCGTTTTACCACACCCTCCATCATGTTTTGCAGTAAGCGGATATTCTCCTTAGATGCGATGCGCTCTTTTCGTACAATCGGATCAAAACGTTTAACTATTTTTTCATTGGAAGTTATTGCCGATACCAACTGTGGTTTCATCAATGTGCCATCATTAGCAACAGCATTATAGAAGTTCAATATCTGCAACGGCGTCATAGACAATTCATATCCATGTGCCATCCATGGAACTGTAGTCCCATACCATTCTTTTTTATTGTTTTCGGGATGCTTGATGTATGATTTCTGCTCGCCAACCAACTCAATCCCTGTTATATCCCCAAAACCAAATTGCATCATGCGTTTATAGTAAGACATGCGATCTTCCTTGCTCCCATAACTATCCTGCATAATCGAAGCGATTCCAATATTTGAAGATTTTTCAAATGCCTCTTGCAACGTGCCTTTAGTGATGCCATGAGGACTTGAATCATACATCCACTGATCCCAAAACTTCTTCTTTCCTTTAGAAAAATCAACAATTGTCTCTGGTGAAGCCATGTTATCTTCAAGTAGTGCCAAGACACTTGCTGACTTAATGGTACTACCAGGTTCAGACCTGCGGGCGATTGCCATATTATGGAACTCTCCGATCTCGCCTTTTTTATTTCGAGAGAGATTAGACATTGCCTTAATCCTACCTGTCTTGACTTCCATAAGAATAGCTACTCCCGCTTCTGCCTCATGCTCCTCCACACTACTCAAGAGCACATTGTGCACGATATCTTGCATCGGGGCATTTATGGTAGTTACCAGGTCCTGGCCTTTTACAATTTCATAATCTGTTGGATCATAAACAGGGACAAATATGCCTCCTGGCAATTTCTGCATATAGGCTTTCTTCTGCTCCCCTCTTAGCACCTTGTCAAATGCATTTTCTAAACCCACCATGCCTTCATCTCGATAGACACCCAATGACCGAGAGGCAAGATCAGCAAATGGCTTTTTACGTGAAAACTTCTTTTCTTTTATTAGACCTCCTCTATTCGTAGCATACTTGAAGATAGGATAGGTCTTGAGGCGCTCGAGTCCAAAGTGATCCACATCTGAAGCAATATGTATATACGCATTGCCATCTTGGCGCGCCTTCTTGATGAATCGTCCCCATTCGTATGAAGACTTTCCCCCTGGATATAGAGCAAGAGAATCTGCTAAGGCATTGATCTCATCATGAAACACAGAAGCTCTGACGACAGTGGCATCCATCTTAAGATCGAAGAAGGCAACTGATGTAGCCAGAAGCGACTCTTGATCATCCGCATATATGCTACCTCGTAAGGTAGGCACATCCATCCATACCATATTGCGTTGCTCATTCTTAGCAACCCACTTATCGCCTTCAACAATAGAAATAGTAAATAGCTTCCAGGCGATTACTAGCGCAAAAAGCACAAAGAGAAACAAGATGAAATACACCCTGTAGAGCAATTCATTTTTGCGAGCAGTCTCAGGCATCCTTCTTATCTATCTTTTTAGGCACAGGAACCTTATCCTTAATATCTATACCATCAATATCCTTAATCACTTGGTTGAGTGTACCCTCATAAAGACTTCTTTTCTTAATCGAATAATACTCTCGCTTGAGCGCTTCGATTTCTTTATGCTGCTTGTTAATAACTCTAATCTTTTTCTGGACAGAATGCACATTACCTATATAGATCACAACCAACAGGCCAATGAGTGCCACGAATGGCAACCATTTTACGAGTTGATTTGACTTTTTTGGTTTCATTATTCTGTTTTCTATTTCTTTTGAGCGACCCTCATCTTAGCACTGGCAGCTCTGCTATTCTTTTCTATTTCTTGTTCTGATGGTATAATCGGCTTTTTAGTGAGCGGCTCCAATACATTCTGGGACCTCCCAAACTCATCAACCATCTTCTTTTTTTCAAAATTATTATCCCTAAACAGCTGCTTCACTAATTTGTCTTCAAGTGAGTGATAGCTAATAACTACTAATCGACCTCCACTCTTCAATGCATACATGGCACTGAGCAGCATATCTTTCAGCACCTCAAGTTCATCGTTGACTTCTATCCTCAGGGCTTGATAGACCTGCGCACTATAGCGCTGACGATCTCCTCGATAGATGCGATCAATAATTCGCTCAAGATCTGCAACCATCTCTACCTTCGCCGTTCGGCGAGACTCGACAATTACACTTGCCAGCGTCTTACTATTCCGCAGCTCCCCATATGCCGAAAACACAGCCTGCAAGTCTTGCATGGCATAGCCATTTAGGATATCTGCAGCGGTATGCTTAGCGGATTGGTTCATCCTCATATCAAGCAAAGCGTCATATCTATACGAAAACCCTCTCTCGGCTTCGTCAAAATGATGCGACGAAACCCCCAAATCTGCCAAAATGCCGTCAACCCCGCCAATGTCATAGTACTCTAAAAAATGAGTGATATATGCAAAATTGCTCTGCACAAATAAAAGTCGCTCATCGTCAATGATATTCTCTTGCGCATCAAGATCCTGATCGACACCTATTAACAATGCCTCTTGACCTAATCGATTGAGTACTTCTCTACTATGACCCCCACCGCCATAGGTGACATCCATATACACGCCATTCTGATCAGTAATCAACCAATCAACGCTGTCCGATAACAATACTGGCTGATGATACTCGGATGTGATCATAGATCACTCTTGATTGTAGCGTCGAATATTTCGTCCGCTATGGCCGAAAAGTCTTCGGGCTCTTGATCGAGCATTGCCTCATATTTTTCAGCTGCCCATATTTCAATTTGATTTTGATAGGCGAACAAAACCGCTTGAGTTGTTATCCCTGCATAAGACATCAGTCTTTTGGGAATAATAAAGCGGTCATTGGAGTCAAGTCGCAATTGCGTAGCCCCACGATAAAAATACCGTATAGCTTCTCGCTGCTTCTTGTTATAGATATTGAGCCTATCAATCTCCTCTGTTTTTAGGTCCCAAACTTTTTTGGGATACATGATCAAATGTTTTTCAAATCCTCGATTGAGCGTAAATCCCAATGCTGCTTCATGAATTTGCTTTAATAGAGTCGCAGGCAAACGCAGCCTCCCTTTGGAGTCAACCTTACATTCATACTCACCTGTTAGCTTATCCATGCTATCTGTCGAAAAACATATTAGAAACAAATATATATATGAATTCCCACTTTATTCCACATTTATCCACTTTTTACAAAAAAGCAGCAAAAAATCAATAAGCCACAAATCGATGACTTTATATATTAAAATATAATGTAACACATAATTTATTGATATCCAACTTATTAATAGCAAAACAGTAACTCGCCTTCATACCGTAGTCTAACGAGGGAAAATAAATACCTATATGTGAAGTACAATTAGTGCTTATTATTCGTTTTCGGTAGGTGCATCTAAACTAGTAAGAACATGAGGAGATTAATATACGTAATACTGATCGCAACCCTAGTAAGCTGTGGGTCTGACGATGATTGTAATGGGAACACCCAAGAGGTCTTATGCTTGGATGATTTTGGATGTCCGAATGCTGCTTTTCTTGTGAGCATAGAGAGTCAGCAGGAGTTTCAACTGATCCGAAACCAAGAAGATTTCGAATTGATGGTATTTGCCGAATGCGATATAGAAGTAGATTGGGATGTTTATGACCTAGTTATTGGATCAGTTGGTCTAACATCAGGTCTTGCTGATATCCAAAAGAGCATATCCGAAAATTGTGCTACCAATCAAAACCTCTTGGATATAAATATCAATACCAATCTCACGACTTTTGCCGGAGTGATTACCTGGCAAGCCGCGATCCCTAAGTTGGCCGACGATGAATCTCTCTTTGTAGAGATTTCAATAGAATAAAGAGATCATCGGCCAAAACGCTAATAATAATCGGACTTATCTGCAGCCATTTTGTCTTTTTGTTTGTTGTGTTAGAAAAATGCAAATATGAGAGAAGCAGTTATAGTTTCTACAGCACGTACGCCGATAGGTCGTGCATACAAGGGTGCATATAATGATACATATGCCCCAACCCTTACAGGACAGGTCATTCAAGCAGCAGTAGAGCGGGCTGGCATCAATCCAGCAGAAGTAGATGATTGTATCATAGGGTGCGCCATGCAACAAGGAACGCAGAGCCCGAATATAGGCCGGTTGGCCGCGCTAGCTGGTGGTCTACCAGTATCAGTGCCCGGTATGTCTATCGACCGCCAATGCTCGAGTGGACTCATGGCTGTCGCTACAGCTGCCAAACAGATCGTAATGGACCAACAGCAAGTGGTCATCGGCGGAGGCGTAGAGTCTATCAGTCTTGTGCAAAATCAAAATATGAATACGCATAAGATGTTTGACCGCAATCTCGTAGCTAAGCACAAAGACATCTATATGCCCATGCTTCAGACTGCAGAGATCGTAGCACAGCGCTATGGCATCAGCCGTGAAGCACAGGACGAGTATGGCTATCAGAGTCAGATGCGTACGGCGGCAGGCCAGGAGGCTGGACACTTCGATGACGAAATCGTACCAATTACCACAACTAAGGTGATCAAGGATAAAGTCACTGGTGAAATAACACGTCAAGAGGTTACGCTGAGCAAAGATGAAGGCAATCGGCCTGGCACTACTCCAGAAGGATTGGCAGGATTGAGACTTGTAAATGAAGGCGGCACAATCACTGCTGGTAATGCAAGTCAGCTATCAGATGGCGCCTCAGCTAATATTCTTATGGAAGCCAAGCTAGCCGAACAAAGAGGTCTTGAGCCCTTAGGTGCCTACAGAGGTATGGCCGTAGCTGGTTGTGAGCCAGATGAAATGGGTATCGGACCCGTCTATGCTATTCCGAAGCTCCTAAAAAACTTTGGTATCAAGATGGAAGATGTCGGACTATGGGAGCTCAATGAAGCATTTGCTGTACAGGTACTTTATTGTCGAGAAAAGTTAGGTATACCAAATGAGCTGCTCAATGTAAATGGTGGAGCCATATCCATAGGACATCCCTATGGCATGACTGGAGCAAGAATGGTGGGCCACTCTTTAATAGAAGGCAAAAGACGAGGCGCTAAGTATGTAGTAGTTACGATGTGTGTTGGCGGCGGCATAGGTGCGGCTGGATTATTTGAGGTGTTCTAACCTCCACACGAGACGATATAATTACAAGAGGGTCAATCAGTTTGGTTGACCCTCTTTTTGTTACAATGGCAGGCTATGCTCAAACAGCCAATTTATTTAACCCTTTTAAGCAAAGCATGGTTATATCTTTATCATTATTGATATACCCACTAAAACATAGCTATGTACGCTGACTTACAGATCAAAAGAGACATTTATGACAGCGATGAGCATCGTATGCTCAGAGAGACTGTGCAAGAATATATCAGGCAACATGTAATCCCATATCGAGAAGAATGGGAAGAACAATCATGTTGCAGTAGAGAAGCGTGGCTTAAAGCCGGTGAACTCGGCCTACTCAACCTGAGTATATCAGATCAGTACGGCGGTGGCGGATTGGATTTTTCATTCAGCGCACTATTAATTGAGGAAATGTCTAAGATGGGGCCAGACTCTCCTGGCATATCGATGCACTCGGACATTGTAGCCCCTTATATAGAGCAGTATGGCACAGAAGAGCAAAAGATGCACTACTTGCCCAAAATGGCCACAGGCGAGCTCATAGGCTCTCTGGGGATGACTGAGCCGAGCACCGGAAGCGATCTCCAAGCTATTAAGAGTAATGCAGTAGATAAAGGCGACCATTGGCTACTAAATGGCTCTAAAACATTTATAACCATTGGATATTCTTCTGACTTTTCGCTAGTAGCGTGCAAGACGAGGCCTGGAACTGACAAGGAAGGAGTCAGTCTTTTGATCGTCGATGCAAATCTGGATGGATTCAGCAAAGGAAAACCGTTCAAAAAACTTGGCTTAAAGACGAGTGATACTTGTGAGTTGTTTTTCGAGGATGTAAAAGTGCCTAAGGATAGGCTCTTGGGACAAGAGGGCATGGGCTTCATCATGATGATGACCGAGCTCCCTCGTGAGCGCTTGACCATTGCCCTACAATCAATCGGCGCTGCCGAAGGCGCTATTGAAGAGGTAATCAACTATACATCTGAGCGCACAGCATTTAAGCAGCCTGTCGCAGGGTTTCAGAATACGCAGTTTAAAGTAACTGAAGCGGCGATGAGACTACAACTCAATCAGTGCTATGTAGATAAGTGTACTGACCTACTTAAAGATCACAAGCTGACACCAGAGCAGGCATCTGTAGCTAAGTGCATGGCTACTGAAATGCAGTTTGATGTATTAGATCAATGCCTACAGTTACATGGAGGCTATGGGTATATGTGGGAGTATAATATCTGCCGCATGTTTGCTGATAGTCGAGTGTCACGTATCTATGGAGGCACTAATGAAATCATGAAAGTCATGATCTCCCGTAAGCTTTTCAACAACTATTTTGCTGAAATGAAAGCTAAGCGAAAGGCCAAGAAGATGGCCATGAGCAACTAATATCTATGATATATAAGGGAGAAGAAGTCTTTGATCGACTCATGGAAACTGTGCCGAGCGGAATAGCACAGTTCCCACCTAATGTGGCTAAACTCTTAGAAGTTGAGTTCATATCCTATGATGATCAAGAGCAAATCATGCATGTCCGTATGCCTATTAAGCCGGAATTCAACAATCCACTGCATATTACTTTTGGAGGGACTTACGGGATGTTTTTTGATATGGCCTTTGGCCCCTTCAGTGGATTGGTGACAATGGTTGGTACCACTAGTCTCGATCTCAATATCACCTATATAAGACCGCTGAGAGTAGCTGACAAGTTTTGTTACGTGAAGGCCTATGTCGTGAATCGCTCCAAACAATTTCTCAATCTCAGAGGAGAGGCACATAAAGAAGATGGCACACTAGTAGCGACCGCTACAAGTAGGATGATGATTATTGATCCGAGTAGGATGAAATAGTAGAGATTCGAAGATATGAGCAAAATCTTATTCATCCGCCATGGACAAGCCTCATTTATGAAGAGCGACTATGATCAGTTGTCTAAGCAAGGGGTGAAACAAGCTCATCAACTCGGGCTATTCTTCAAAGAGCAAGGCATACATATAGATCAAGCCTACTCTGGCACCCTACTGCGTCAGCAACAGACTGCTGAAGCCTGTCTCAAGTCTATGGATTTAAAGTTGGAAGTGCAGAGCCATCACGGCTACAATGAGCATGAGGGACCTGGAATTGTCAAGGTCTTTTATCCAGAAAAGTTTCATATGAATAAGGAGCTTGACCCAAAGCGCTTTGAACAGTACAGACGAGAGTTTTACGGTGCCTATTTTAAACTTGCTATACCGTGGGCAAATGGAGAGCTGGATGAACCTAAACTGGCAGAGATAGAAAGTTGGGCGGCATTTAAAACCAGATTTACCGATGCACTGCGTCACACCATGGACAACTGCTCTTCAGGATCTACGGTTGCGATCTTCACATCTGGTGGTCCTGTTGGTGCCGCTGTTGGCGAAGTTTTAGGGCTCTCTGATGAGAAAACCATTTCACTCGGCTGGCAGGTCAAAAATGCTTCGTTTTCAGAGTATCTCTATTCTAAAGGAAAAATATCTATGGTGAGCTTCAATGAGACGCCAC
>CAZJTO010000093.1:0-8960 GCA_964548935.1 uncultured Saprospiraceae bacterium | reverse complement strand
TCGTCACCGATACCATACCGCTTAAGAAAAAGTCTTCTAAGATCAAGGTGATCTCTTGTAGTAAGCTATTTGCTCGCGCCATTAGAAATACCCATGAGTACCGTTCGATTTCGTCTTTATTTGTGGAGGATTAGTACTTGAGCAGTCTCACTCTTTTTAAATCATTGATATATCAACAATTATTTCACAAAGGATTTACGGTCAACTGACAAATAGCTGAGAAAAGCTTGTGTTATATCAATTATAAATAGCCTTCAACTGTGTTCTACAGCGCAGGTACCCTACCGCTAAATAATTATAGCTACGAATCCTTTAAAACTATCGCTCAAAAGTTGATACATTACTTCCCTAAATCTTCTCTGATTCCCTTCAAGATCTCATTAAAGTTGCGGAGCTCTTGCAATACAGGTTGTATCATATCACCAGAGTTTTGAGCTTTTTGCTCTTGGTAAACTTGGATAATGTAATCCAGCCGTTCTGCTTCGGTCTCATCGAGACGATCAATCAATCTCTTGAATAATAATAGATTAGCCTCCGAATCTTTCGTTAAGGTCTGTACTTCGCCTTGATAATGATCCATGATGAGGGATTGCACCTCATGATCATTCATAATAGGGACGATCTTCTCCGCCAGCTTGCTCATATTTCGATAGGAGCCTTGCAGTTTAAATGCAGGTTCGACCCGATACAGATCAGATTTAGCTGCAGAGTCTATATAGGACTGATTAACCTTTAGGATTACATCTCGTATGGTGAGCAATTTCTTGAGTATACTTAGATACTCTTGTATCTCTTCTGGCGTGTGTGATGCTTCTAACTCTAGGTTGGAGCCTGCTCCATTATCAATGTGCTTAAGTAAGGCATGAACATCCTTCAAACTCTTATTAGCCAGCCTCTGCAGATACGAGTTAGAGCTCAACGCATTCTCGATATAGCTCGTCTTAAATGCGTCATCGGTTCCTGTGAGCATATCTCCCAGATTATAGACATCAGCTCTGTTGGCAAGCATATCAGGGATCTGAAACTTAGCCCCTGTCTCAGTATATGGGTTGCCGGCCATGACAACCGCGACCTTCTTACCTCGGAAATCATAAGTCTTAGAGACTCCATTGTAGGAGCCCTCGATCTTCCGCTGTCCATCACACAGAGAAATGAACTTCTGGAGAAACTCAGGATGACAGTGTTGAATATCATCGAGATAGATCATAATGTTATCACCAATCTCAAATGATAGATTCAACTTGTCCAACTCCTGCATGGCTGCAGAATTATTAGCTTGATTCGGGTCCAGCGAAGTAACATCGTGACCAATCGCAGGTCCATTAACCTTAATAAAGGTAAGACCTAGGCGATCTGCGATATACTCCATCAGCGTAGTCTTACCATATCCAGGTGGCGATACTAGCAGGAGTAGCCCCATTCTATCTGTTCGGCCATTCTCCCCTACAGACCCGATCTGCTTAGCTAGATTATCACCTATGATCGGCAGATAGACCTCATCGAGTAGCTGATTACGGATGAATGAAGAGAGCACCTGCGGGCGCAACTCCTCCAATCTTAGCTTTTGCCTCCACGATTCTAGTAGCTCATGCTTGCGCTCATGATATGCGACGAACTGTGGCAACGTTTCTGCAGTATAGCGTTCTGCCTTAGCATAGAACTGATGATACTTAATCTTATAGGTCCCATTTTGTACCACTTGGTGATCCCCGAGTAATCCATCAACTTGGATCCAAGAAGACCCTATTACTTCTTGTGTCGCATCCTTTAATAATAATTGGGTTATAACTTCTATCCAGATATCAGCATCCGTATCGGGGGCATGCTCATTGAGGTAAGAGTCCACCCAGTTTTTGACATAGCTCAATACAACTGACACATCTTCTCCTGCCGATGCAAGACCTTTGTGATAGTTCCCATTGGCCTTGAGCATCTTAAGATGACTCGCAAAATCAGCACACAGCTTAAAACTGGCCTCAGAGAAGACAAATTGGTCTCCCACTAGTAATGAATCGATCAAGAAGGTAGCCGCCTTGGGCACATCTGCATCTGATAGAATGTCTGGCAACTCAACTGTTGACATCGCTGTCAGCATAGTCTGAGCCAGACTTGTTTTAATATCAGATTTAGGAAATGACTTCAGGATATTCTTTGCATTCTTCAATTGCTCCTTCCACCGATCCTTCTCTGACTTGGATAGCATATAAGACCAAAACAAACTGGCCCACGCCCTATCTGTGCTGGCATAGGTCAACAGACCCACGTCTTCTCTTTTATGCAAGAGGGCCCGACCAATCAACGTGGCATCATGATCGTGTATACCTTTCTCATATCCTTCATTGAGCTTAGTCGAGGCAAAGGCAGTTATCTCGTTTTTGAGCTTGTCTTCGTTAGGAATAATATCAAAGGTCTTTCCCTGAGCATATTGATACCATAGGTACTCTCCACGATATAATTCACGATCCTCAGAAGGATAGATTTGATCCCAAAAGTCAGGATGCCCATTAAGCAATTCATCATCAACAGGTAAGAAGAAATTGCTCCCTGCGATATGGAGATTTAATCGATCATTGACTGGCACGATGGTCAGTTCTAAGGCTTGGTTGTTGATCGAAAACTGATGCTTACCCAGTTGCAAAATATTATCACCATCAACATATAGATCTTGTCTGTCTCGCAATCCTCTGAGCATTTCTTCTTTGGATGACTTAAGTGCTGAGGACAAATCGTCAGCCTTGACTGTATCACCCAGTTCATACAAATCCTTGACGACAGACCGCACCTTTTGGACCATCACGTCCGAGGCATAAAAGGCATTGATTGCCGCCTCCTCATCTAATTTTTTAACCCTATTACTGATGCCAGCTATCAATCGCTGTGCTGACTCAGAGAGACTGAGGGCCCGACGATTCTTCTTCTCAACGAGTTGTAGACGCTTAGTCTCAAATGCGTTATGAATCTCCTCCCGCTTCTGATGGATCAAGGCAATATAATCCTCCTGATCGATAAACTTTCCTTCGATTTCTTCTATAATCAGCATGATCCTGTTGAGCGCAGCGGTACAACTATCAGGCGTATCTGCTATATCGATCGCATTGATCACACTCTGATCCAACAACCTCAGCTGCGCCTCAAATTCTGCCTGCGACTCAGTTTTTCGGATTGATGTAAACTGCTGTCTGATCCGAGCCTTGATGCCGTTGAGCTTGCTATATGATTGAGAGACTCGCTCGATAATCTTAGTGGTCTCTGTTGGGTCATTAATCTGCAGGCTCCCTACGATATCTATCAGCAACTCTAGATCTTTGCCGATACTCTCACAGTCCTTAGTGAGTTCATTAGCGACTACTGAGGTTTTGATTTTTTCAACCTTCCCATCGACTTCTTTGATTCTCTTTTTATATTCCTCTAGAGCCTTAGGTTGCAAGAGGTAGTTGACACATTCCTTTTCTAGCTGTAGGCTTTTCTCCCCAGCTTGTTCATCAAGATCTTCTAGCAGATCTGTATCTGCATAGCGCATCTCTTTAGTGGTGAGGATATTTCCTCGTAGAGTCCTGAGATCCGTAATCGTTTTCACGAAAGTGACTATGCTATCTAGGCTGAGGGTATCTATACTCTTAAACAAGGTCTTGCTCTCTTGCTCTATAGTGCGGATGGCCTCATTGGTGCTCTTACGGATGTTGAGCACCTTCTGATACTCTGATATGGCCGTTTCTGCAGATACCTTAATCGTGTCTATTGTAGCCGTAAATTCATGAGCCTCAGGTTTATCGATCCAGTAGTAAGAATCTTTTATACTGATACACTGATTACTCATATCGTGATATAGATCACTATATGGATTTTCCTTATCGATAAGAGAGATCAGTGAGGCGCATTCTGACATAAATGAGACGATCTCTTTATTACCTATCTTGTACAGGAGGCTATCAGCATGCTCATCTTGAGGTATTATATCGGCACTATATGGTGTCGTCCATAGTTGTATCGTATGATGCTTACCAGGGTCGGTCTCACGCCGAAAGTGAGCCAGGGTGCCATCCTCAAAAATGCAATACCCATTGCACAACATCGGCACCTCTACCTGTTGAGAGATTATGTTATAAGAGAGCAAAACATATCTGCCATCCTTAGGATCAAAGTAAGTAAAGAGATGATCCTCCCCATTAACTGAGGGTGCACGAGACTCATATCTCATGGCTATAGTATCAAGATCAAAGATTTTCTGATCACCAGTCTTGAGATAGTACCCATTGCTCACCATGATACCATGATCTTCTGGCAAGATCTGACAACTATCTCCGATAGAGTCGATCTTGACGACCTCTTTAAGCTTGTCATTATAGATAAAATATCGCTCATCCTCGAGGTACGGCTTAATCTTCAATATGATGAGTGATCCGAGATCCGCAAACTCAATCTGTGCATCATCTAACTGCTGATCGCGACTGTCGACGGGTTCATTGTAGATCCCTTGTCCATCATCCGTATTGTCTTCTATTTTAATAGTCAGATCACCTCCAACGGTCTCGACGAATACTCGATCAAGAATACTTACATGCGGATGTGTGCCATTCCTAAAATCATCCCGTGAGGCACGCTTCCAGACAAAGCTGTATTGATTAGACTTAACATACTCATGTTCACTGCGGTTATCGATATATCTCAGCGACTGGCCATCTACGATCCACTTAAAAGCCTTATAGTCACCATCTTGCTCGGACACCTTGAATATCATGTAGAGATAGGCATCCTTTCGCCAGAATCTATAGAAAGTCGAATTGCGATAATACTTGTATAGATTTTCGAGATCCTGCGAGAATTGGCTATCTCCTATGATCTCTCCTTGATTAACTGTAAAGGTGCCATCATCAAAACTGTAGGTGGCAAAGACATCAGCCACTCGAGTCACGGCCCTCAGGCCTATATGTACATTGAATCCGAAGATACACTGATCGCCGAGAGCTATGATATCCTGAGCCACACAGTTGTTATCAGTGTGTATGCGTATGGTAGATTTAAGCTCTGTTTCTACTCCGCCGAATACATTTTTACGGTCTGTATTGAGCAGATCAAGCTTTCCTCTCAGCGTGCTTTTAGAGTCCTGGAGTCGAGACTTAATGATCTCGTATGATCCTGCTTCGAGTTGTATTTGAGTTGCATTATCTGACATAGGTAGATCTCATCTGTTAAGTATAAAGAAATCAGGAGTAAGAATATCTGTGAGTGCTCCATAATGGAGCACTCGACAGATGTATTACATCAGAGGACTATAAGAATGAACTCGTGTCTCTATCAGATAATCCAAGATTAGATACAGAGTCGATCAGCTCACTTATAGCGCCCTTCTTATCTCCACTCAAGGAATCCTGCACCTTAAGTAGCGTTGCAATGATCGTGGCGTTCTTAACAGTCTCCATATCCAACTTAGAATCCATGAGGGCTGCTTTGATCTTGGACATCAGCCCTGGACCATTACCGCCACCACCTAACAAGGCATTCTTGAGTTCAGTAAAGGTCTCACTTGAGCCAAGCATCTTGTCCATCGCCTTACCTGTTGACACAGCACCAGAGATCTTCTCAAAAAAGGCTCCTTCGCCACCGACGATATCGATATCCGCAGACTTAAGGGCTTCACCTAAAACTTCTGCTTTAGCATCGGCGATCTGTCTCTCAGCTTGGATATGAGCGAGCTCTACTTCCTTCTCTTTCTCCAATCTCAGTTTGAACTCCTCATGCTCCTTACCTACACCGTCTAACTTTTGCATAGCCAGGGCTTTCTCCGCAACGCCTTTGGCATCAGCAAGAGCTTTCAACTCCATGACTTGTGCCTCTACCTTGCCCTGATCTAGTAGCGCTTCGGCCTTGGACTTCACTCCTTCTGCCTCTGCCTTCATCTTCATTTCGATCAATGATGCTTCGATCAGGCCTTCCTTCTCCTTAGCTAAGGCCTTAGCCTCTATGACTTGAGCTTCTGACATCCCTAATGTAGCTTCTTCAGCGGCCTTCGCTTCAGCAGCAATCTTACGAGCTTCCGCTTGGAGTAAGGAAGCATTCTTCGCTGCAGTCGCATCGATCTGTAACTTCTCAGCCTCCATCTCTGCTGCTAAGCGAGCTGCTTCAGCCTTCTTAGTTTCCAAGATCACCACACTCTCACCTTCCTCTTCTGCTTTAGTAATTGCAACATCCTTGGCACGCTGTGCGGTCATGATGGCCTCGATATCCTTGGTTTTCTCTTTTTCCTCTACAACCTTCTTTTCAACGGCTACACGCTCACGGATGACATCTTGGATGTTCTTCTTTTCAGTTTCTATGGCCTTCTCTTTCTCGATATCTGCCAATGCTACGATCTTCTCTTTTTCAGTGCGTTCCAGCAACATGTCTTTCTCCACTCGCTCATTTTCAACTGCCTCTGTACGCTCTTTGCTCTTAGCAGCGACGATTACCGAGCGCATCCGATTTTCTTCTGCAATTTGTAAAGCCTCATCGGTAGTAATTCTTACCTGTTCTCCCTTGAGTCTCTCTTCTTCATTGACCTTCATGATCTCAGCTTCTTCGCGAGCTTTGATATTAGCGATCTCCCTCTTCTGACGCTCTTCCTTCTCAGCAAGCTGACGATCCAATTCTAATATTGCCTCTTGCGCCTCAACATTCTGGCGTTTGATCGTCTTCTCTTCCTCACGTCTCACGAAGTTGGCTTTCATATTTTGCTCAGCTGTTAGCTCAACGATCTTCTTAATACCCTCAGAATCTAAGATATTATCAGCTTTCAGAAATTCCAATGGAGTCTGTTCTAGGTAATCTATCGAACAGTTATCAAGTGTATACCCATTGAGGTCTTGAGCCGATAATTGAAATATCTTCTTCCTAAATTCCTCTCGCTGCTCATACAGGTCTACGAAGTTGAAGGTCTTACCGACTGTCTTCAAGGCCTCGGAGAACTTGGCTTCAAAAAGATTATTCAAAGTCTGAATATCACTGGCACGACCACAACCAATCGTCTGAGCTACATTGACTACATCCTCCATACTCTTGTTGACTCGCACGAAGAATACCACCTTAATGTCTGCTCTCAGGTTATCGTGACAGATCAAACCATCTTTACCCATCCTATTGATTTCCATAGCCTTGACAGAGATATCCATCACCTCCGCCCTATGAAAAACTGGTACAACAAACATCCCGTTAAAGCTGACTTTCACTCCTCCTACACCAGTTCTAACTAAAGCCTCACCCTGGGCAACTTTCTTATACCACTTGGCGATTAATACAATCATTCCAATGACAATCAGCAAGATGACTGCAATTACTATAATTCCGATTTGCGCCCCAAAATTCATTTGTAATAACATATTCCCTAGTTTTTATTAGTGAGTTAAATTCAAAGTATCTGGAGAGATAACTTCATAAGCTATTAGCTCTCCTTCCTTTATCTTTCTGAGCATCGTTACTGATGCGCCTTTGTCAAACTTGTTCAACTTACTTTCGTCAGCGATCTTAATGTTTACTAATAGATCTTCATTGTTCTTTTTGACACTCGCCTGGCTGAGTTCTCCCTTCTCAAATCCATGCACTACTCTGCCATCTGCTCCTGTTAGATCCAATGCTTTCGCTTCGTCGTTAAGCCCTCTAAATAGAGGTACCAATGGCGTGGTAATCACTTTAGATATGATCAGACTCACAAAAATGATTGGTATCAAAAATATAAGACTCGTCAACCAACTAAATCCCATATAGTGCGTAGCGAGTACACTTGTTGCCCAACCACCTAAAGTGAATATCGTGAAGAACACCATAAATGGGATAGCATCAAGATTAAGAAACTTTAAAAAGCCTATCCATGCAATGGGATTATCTCCAGTATCCACATCAACATCTGCATCCACGTCGACATCTAAATCCACGTCAACATCCACATCAAAATCAAAAGTCTCAATCTCGAATGCTCCAATAATCACAAACAACCAATAGATCAAACAAAGGACTAATAAAGCTGTCCAAACAATATTGGCTCCTACAGTGATAGCACCCGTCAAATCTCCTAAAAATGTGATATATGCTGTCATAATAGCTGCATTTAGCTGATTGTGTAAAACACTGTCATACACCATCAGAATTGTTCCTAAAGTATAAAGGAATTCTGGCGTATTCGAATTTGATTATCGACAAATCCAAGGAGGAGATCGACAAAGATTATGTTATATCTGTAACCTTAGGTAATAGTATATCGTCGTAGGACGATCCTCAACCTATATACCTACCCTAATTATCAATCACGACTACAGCGCAGGTACCCTACCGCCATCGACAGGCAGATTGATCCCATTGATATAGCCAGCAATCGGTGAGGCCAAAAAAGCTACTGCAGCGCCGACTTCCAGTGGATCTCCGATTCTATTAGCTGGGATAGATTTAGCAAGCCCCTGCATATACTCCTCATAGCTTTGGCCGGCTTCTTTCGCTTTTGGGCCATACAATTCTTGCAAGCGCTCAGTAGCCGTAAATCCCGGAAGCACATTGTTAACAGTGATGCCATGAGGGCCGAGTTCACCAGCGAGGGTCTTCGCCCAACTGGCCACCGCTCCTCGAGTTGTATTCGAGACACCTAGTCCCGGGATCGGTATCTTGACAGAGATCGATATAATATTGATGATCCGTCCAAATCCCGCATCCTTCATGCCTGGCACCAACAATTGTGTGAGTAACTGATTGCAGATCAGGTGATTATTGATGGCTTGGATAAAGTCGGCAGGATCAGCATCTAAGACATTGCCACCTGCTGGCCCACCTGTATTATTGATCAGGATATGGTAAGGCTGAGTCAAGCTCAATGTACGTACCTTCTTGATCAACTCTTGCTGATTAGTAAAGTCGGCTACGAGGTAATTATGATCTTGTCCCTTGGAGATGTCCATGTCCAAGGACTTGATCACCGCAGACATCTTGTCCGGGCTACGAGA
>CAZJTO010000092.1:6731-8975 GCA_964548935.1 uncultured Saprospiraceae bacterium | reverse complement strand
CGTTCAGCAGTGAGGATTCCATCAAAATTGTAAATCGTGCTATCTATCTCTCTATTGGCTGCTTGTATTGCTTCATCAACCGTAGTTTCATCGACACCATCCTCGTCAAGATCCACAGGACCACTTAAATCGGCATCCCCTCCAATATCACTAATGTCGACCTCAATAAGATTACCCGCAGCATCTGTAGCTATCAAGAAAGCCTCCGAGCCAGTCTGGGTGCCTTGTCCATAGTTATCTAACTTGACAATACCAGCTACTGATACGCTATCGCCGCCTTCTATGCTCACGACATCTCCAGCAGATATTAGGGTATTTGTTGTTGACTCAAGACTATTGAGCCCGTCAGACCTTAGTGTTGAACTGCCAGTATAGTTAATGATTCCATTGCCCGTACCTTGTATGCCAAAGTCTCCCGTTGTAATCACTGTTCCCCCTAATTCAGAGTTGATGGTTACATTGGCATCATCAGATGTTATTGTTACATCACCCGTCGTGCTATTCAAATTTATTTCGGGAGTGTTAGTAACGTTGAATGCGCTCAAGGAGTCAAAGGTAAGATTCGTTACCCCCCCGCCTGAGGCTGTTCTACTCGGATCATCAAAAGCGTTATCATTGAGATAAAAGTTAAACTCTCTCAACAACATAGCCGTATCTGCTAATTCGTTTCTAACGTTAAGTATAGTAGAATCGAAGTCGATATCTGTTGTAAATAATGGATCAAGATCAATAGTCGTAACATTCTCTACTCCTCCCGTATCAATATTCTCTGTAATTATCAATGTTGTTGAAGAAAGCCCATTTGAAGCATTTCCAAATTCTAGGTTTCTAATCCACTCATTACCTGTGATCGTATCTCCGTCTGCAGCATCAGATGATGCCACTAGCGTTCGAATAGTACTTATAGAGTCCGACAGCTCAGTATCACTCGCAAAGACGGAATCTAATTGTACTGAACCAAATAGGATATCCCCATTATTTATGGATAATTCTCCAGGATTAGTGGTAGAATTAAGATCGAGCAAGAGCGGAAATTCAACAATTTCTCCATTGCTATTGGTCCCTAGAAAATAATCTTGATTTCCATTTGCTCCTCCTGGGGCAAATCTGCTTGGAGCCTCGCCGTATCCAAATAGCTTAAGCATTAATGGATCATTGGTGGGAGCTGTTGCCCGACCAATGGTCATGCCCGTAGAATCTTTTACTAAAAAGTATTCTCCTCCTGCTTCTATTTCAAGAAGCCTATTATCAGAAATTTGTAAAGGATTATCTCCTATCTTAACCTGTGCTCTTATTGTAGTACATAGTAAGAATAGAAATGCCGTGGTTAATAAAACCAGATGTGTAGTTTTCATCAGTCGAATATTGAGTTAATGAACAATAGATGACATTATTGCCATCATGTTTAGGTTCTATCCATCAACTTTGTCGGTCGACTAAAATTCAGAGTCCTTATACGTAGTTAGTGCAATGATAGGACATATTAACATATTAAAAAAATATTTAATGTGTTTTTTAATAAAAAAGCCCCAGAGAGTCTCTGAGGCTTATAAAATATGTCTTTTAACTTAACAATTACTCGTCGCCAATAGCACTATTTTCTTTAGATACACCAGTCATTTGCTTAAGCATTGATTTTATATCTGCAAGCTCATCCTTGAATACTGCATTTTCGGTATTCGCCAGCTCAAGCTGTTTTGTTAGCTTTTCAATCTGATCTTGCTGTTCTTTTATTGCCTCATTGAGCAATGCTGTAATCTTAGAGTAATCTACAGCTTTATAGCCTTGCTCATCTGTTGTGACAACCTCAGGTAAAACGCTTTCTACATTTTGCGCTATAAATCCGACTTGATCTGCACTGGTAAAATTCCTATTACTGAACTCATCCGTTTTGAACTGATATGAGACCCCGTTGATTGCTTTAACTCGATCTAAAGCATTTCGTAATGGCTGTATATTCTTTTTAAATCGCTCATCTGAACTTGAGTGTACCTGTACTGCGAATATATCTCCATACACATCAAGTTTAACATTCGTGCTCGACCCTTGTCTTACAACAGCACCACCGATCGAAATACTGCCATCATCATGAATGATCGTAGTGTCACCTACCGTTGATCCGCCGACAAAATGTAGGTCATTGCCATCCATTGTCATAAATCTCTGATCAGTAAGGACTCCGTCATGAGTATAGATCGTACTATCCGTCTGCTCCGCTAATATCTGATCTGCGGTAACCTCGAT
>CAZJTO010000092.1:0-6631 GCA_964548935.1 uncultured Saprospiraceae bacterium | reverse complement strand
ACTCAAGTCATTGCCAGAGCCGTCCAAATTCCTATTACCGGTCAATACTCCATCAAAATTATAGATCGTACTATCCGTCTGCTCCGCTAATATCTGATCTGCGGTAACCTCGATTAAATTGCCATCTACATCAACAGCTAAAAACGTCGTAAACGCTCCCGTCTGCAATGTGTCGCCATAATTGCTAAATCTCAACTCCCCGGATACTAAGGTGCTATCTGAGGTGATGTCTACATTGTCACCGGACGTTATCGTCACTTCATTACTCGCATCCAATACTACATCAGATCCGCTACTCTCAACTGTATTCGTGCCAGTAGTCGTACTCAAACTCGTCGCTGAACTATCTACCAAATTCCCAACTCCTGTGAAACTCAAGTCATTGCCAGAGCCGTCCAAATTCCTATTACCGGTCAATACTCCATCACTGTTATAGATCGTGCTATCTATCTGGGCTCCAAGTATATTGTCTGCTGTCGTCTCTCGAATATTCCCATTTTCATCAACTACTAAAATAGTTGTGAAGTCCGTCACATCAAAATTGCCTGTTCCATACTCTCCTAATGTTACTGATCCATTAGTGCCGTTGAGTGCCAAAATACTATCTATGACAGAGGATCTTATCTTGACGTCTTCAGCTGCATTGATCATGATTATATCTTGGCCATCCACTTGTATAGCCACTTCTTCTCCATCTATATTCACAAAGGTAGCATCTACACCCAGTGTATCTATACCATTATAATTGAGGCTGTTACCATCGCCAGTTACAATTCTATCCTCATCAAGGGTACCATCTGCCAAGTAGAATGTATTTCCTTCCAAGATAGGAGTCAAATCTACCGTGATCCTATTCTCAGGTCCAAGTCTACCTGCTATATTCTCTACAAACTCTAAAGTAGAATCGCCTAAAATATTGATCTCGTCAATGTATTCATTTCCAGTTATGGTATCATTATCACTATTATTAGACATATTAATCAGTGTCCGTATCGTGCTGATTGAATCCGCAACCGCTATATCTGTTGCGAAGATGGAATCTAGGGCAAACAGATTTATGGTGCCGAAGGTATCTACGCCGTTAGTTACGGAGAGATCTGCGGTAACGCTATCCTGAATAACTAATGATAGATTCATGGGCACCTCTAGAACCTCTCCATTAACAGATGGTGCTAAGAAGTAATTATTACCATCAACATTACTGGCCTGGTCACCCGCACCAAAAGTGAAGTTTTCTAAACCATAACCAAATAGTTTGAGCATCAATGGGTCCGACGTACTACTATTAGGGTTAGATGTGCGACCTAAGAATAGACTATCGGTAACAATTAAAAACTCGTTGACCCCTTCTCTTTGGATCTCTAACCATCTGTCGGTAGCGATTTCTAATGGATTATCTCCGATCTTAACCTGTGCACTTAAGGAGAAGCTTAAGGCAACGAAAAGACCAGTTATAACAACCAGTTTTGAAAGATTCATTGTAAATAGGTTTAGTAACTATGCAATTGATTTATAATAAATAGGCATACTATTTATCATTATAAGACAGGTGGTTCGGCTTCAATTGACTTGACCGAGATAGCCAAATACAATGCAAGTATAATTAAAATTATTATATATAAAAAAATTATATATGTGAAACTTTTAACATTTAATCCTTTTACAATCAGGATGTAATATTAGTCGTATTGATAAAGCTGGTAGTTCTCGACTATTTTGATAAGTTTTTCCGAGTAAGATGGATCCGTAGCATAGCCCGATCGCTGTAATCCTCTCGCCCAGGCTACATAGTCGGTGCCACAACTCTTAACAAGGCCTCCATAGTTTATGCTATTGACAATGAAGTTAGAATGATCTATATATGAATCTAGAGGAGTATCATAAGCCCGAAAGCAAGAGTTAATGAGGTCTCCTGTAGAGTTATAGTCATCATCTTTATGGTAATACGTATGGCCTTGCCAGTATGACTTACACTTTATGCCAAAATGATTGTTTGACTCCATACTAAGAAGAGAAGCTCCGGCATTACTCTCATGCAGCGCTTGAGCTAACTTAATGCTTGCTGGGATACCTGTTCGGTTCATTTCTGCGATAGCTATTGGACTATACTTTTTGATATAGTCATTTTTAATATCATCACTAGGTGAAAAAAGTAGCGAGAGAACAAACAAAACAATCATCACAGGTTATACATTGGGTAATAGATTGAGACCGAAAATCATGCCAAGCCTATACACACCTATTCCTATTATAAATTTCACAGCGGATTAATGCATCAGCGATTGATCGGCAGATATACGCATGACCTTAATGGCCCTTTGCTTATTGTGATGGCTGCCATGCATGGAAACGAGCCCGCTGGAGTCAGAGCTCTTGAGTATCTGTTTAAGATGTTAGAGGTAGAGCCTATTACAAACCATAACTTCCAATTTAGAGGTGAAATTCTGGGTATAATCGGAAACCTGAAAGCTTATGGGCAACAACAGCGCTTTATAGATCACGATCTGAATAGGATCTGGACGGAACCAGCAACATCCCAGAAGGGAGACTGTCACGAATTAACAGAAAGGGATCAAATCATAGAGATCATCAATGACAGGATATCTAGTTCAAATCATAGTGAGGTCATCTTGCTCGACCTCCACACCACCTCATCAGATGGAGGGATATTTACGATTCCTGGTCTCGGACACAAGTCTCTTGACATCTCGATGAGTCTTAACGCCCCCGTAATCCTTAATATGATGGACAACATCAAGGGCACTATAATGGATTATTTCAATCCTGACTACGCAAGGCAGGCGATTCATTCTCTGACATTCGAATCAGGAAGACACCTCGATCCATTGAGTATAAATAGAGCAATAGCAGCCATGATTAACTGTATGAAATATCTCAATATGGTCAATAGCACTGATGTCGAAAGTATCCATGATGATATCCTAAAGCAATATTCTCAAGGATTGCCTAAGGTGTCAAGGTTGACCTATAGACATCCAATAGAAGAGGGCGATAGCTATAAGATGAAAGACGGGTTCCTAAACTTTAAGCCTATTACAAAAAACGAACCCCTGGCAGAGCATAATGGAGTCACAATAACTGCACCCCTCTCTGGCAGGATCCTCATGCCACTCTATCAAAAACAGGGAGCAGAGGGATTCTATATTATTGAGGATGTAGAAATGTGACTGAGTTAAATAACATACTCAAGAATTCGCTTCTCTTTTATAAAAGGTCCGTGATAAGGTAGACCTAGGTAATCAATCATCATATCGACATTCTCTTCAGAACAATGTTCAGATATCCCCTTGAATGGAGTCATTCCTATTAACTCAGATCCTAACACTTCTGTACCATATCGCTGGGATATCTCATTGACTATATCATAAAAAGCTTTCATCGTCATCTTATCTAGGTCATAAAGATTAGTAGAGATCTGTACACAGCCATATTCTTCTGTTAGCCATCCGAGCACTCTAACATCTTTTAACTGCTCTTCCTTCTTTCTTAACTTGCGAATTTCCTTGGCGATGTCTTTAGCTATTTTAAGCTCTCTTGTGTTTAGGCTCACGTTGTAGGCTACCATGTAATCCCTAATCGTCCAACTACTGGCTCCTAATTTACTATGACTATTATTCGGCCCATAGTCTGGTATGAGTTCATCTGCCCTCAAGCGCTGATCCGCTGCATCGGGACCGCCACGTCTTATATCACTGAGATGTTTTTGCTTGGGTTGGCTGGCTATCGCTCCATAATAGATAATAGGAACCCCAAACGACCTTGAAATCTGGTGCGCCCACTTATCCACATATGCCCTCAGCGACTTCTTGTCAATATCCCGGATAGGAATGAATGGTACGACATCTATAATTCCTGCAGAAGGATGATTGCCACTATAGGTCGTAATATCCTGTTCTTGAGAACATAGTTCATAGATGATGTACAAGATGTGGCCCATCTCCTTGATAGGAGAGATAATAGTCAAGACTGTTCTCTGGGCGTCACTCCCCCTATCAACATGGGCAACTTTGGAGTCATACGCGTCTATCCTTGAAACCAATCTACCAATAAAGTCGTTTTCTTGGCTGTGGTTAATATTGACTACACATTCTATGACCGGTTCATCCTCTATCACAACAATTTTTGATTAAGGTCATCAGAATTATGTAGTTTGTAAGTCTAATGTAATTTTAAATTGGATAAGATATTTTCATTACTGGTGTTCTTCTTGGGTTGTCAATGTCTTCTGGCACAAAAGGTGACCGTGTCTCCAGAGATCAATCTCAGATCAGATAGGGCCTATTATTTGTTAGGTCAGGTCGATGAATCCATCCTGCTCTTTAGAGACCAAGGGACCAAGAAAATTCTAGACATATTTGAAGAGAACCTTGTGCTCAGTAGTGAGCGAAATGTAGATCTGCTGAGTGATCGAGCGTTAGTTTATGATGTTATTAATGCTGATACGGCATTTTCCGTCTTCTATGGGTACAGAGATGAAGACGAGGTAGTGGTCCAAATGGACTTGTTTAATGCTACAGCCAACAGAATAGACAGTGTTGAGATTTATCGCGAAGAAAGAGCATCGAGTGCGCTTCAGTATGAACCTATAATTTCAGAAAATCAGAATATAATAGCGCTGTATAATGTCACAGATAAAGAGCAGATGACGCTGCTTGTTTTTGACATTAAGCGAAAGAAAACTTTATTACGTAGCAAGTATAAATTAGTTGATCTCAACTTATATGAAGACATCTTGCAAATAGAGGTATCTGATCAAGGGGATGTTGTGATCTTGTACCAGCGCAATAATAAGAAAGGTTCAAAGGGTAGTCACTTCGCTCGGTTTGTTCGCTTTTTACCTAATGGAACTGCAACTGAAGAAATCAATCTGCCACTTCAAGATATAATTACCTCAGATTTGTTATTTAAAATCGATAATAGAAATCGGCGCCTAGCAGTAACTGGTCTATATGACGAAAAGAGCAGTGATCAAAGCAGCGGATATATATGGATCAATGGCAGTTTAGACAATTGGCAAGATGAACAGATCTACCTTATTCCATTTGAAGAAATCGTATTCTTTGAAGTTTACGGCAATAACAAGATTAAGAAATTGCGAAATTTTCAAGTGAGCTCTCTTCTTCTCAAAGCAGATGGCTCTCCGATTATGGTGTTCGAACACGCCAGAAATGTCGTCAGGCAAAATGGTGGCGTATCTACCTTTAACAATGTTAACACTTTTAGAGGGCAGCGAGGCTTTAACTCCTCTGGTTGGAGCGATCACTATCGCGAAGATCTCGTCATCATCTCTTTAGATCAAAACCTAGAGCAGGACTGGTATCATGTGTTTTACAAAAAACAGTATTCACAAAATGATAATGCCTTATTTTCCTCTTATTTTACCTTTATGACTCCTAGTCGTGTCCGTCTTATTTATAATGACGAAATCAAAAGCAGTAGCACCGTTAGCGAATATATTTTTGATGGTGCAGGCAATTATAAACGAAACAGCTTGCTCAGTACAGAATATCAAAACTTAAGGTTGATTTTTCAATATGCCATACAAATTAGTAACAGTTCTATGATTGTGCCCAGTCAGCGCAATTCGGCTCTAAGTCTGGTAAAGGTTGATTATTCCCAATAGTTAGATATAGCAAGAGTTTTATATCCAACAATTACACTCTTTCTATTTGCATTTCCCTTAGTTGAAGTAAGCGTGATAGTGTATTTTAGTCGGACAAGGCCGCGGAATTATTCTATATCAATGAGTTTTCTTCTCAAAAACACTTCTCAAGTTTTGCTGCACGCAGAACAAAATCTCAAAAACTATAAAGACATAGTCAACTATGCCTTTCATAAGGGAGGGTATGGTATCACCTACGATCAATGGCTCGTGCTCTCTGCCATCGCTCAGAAACAAGGTCTAACTCAGATAGTGGTAGCAGATGTTACAGGCAAAGAGCCTGCATCCATCTCTCGCATATTAAAACTGCTGGAGAAGAAAGAACTGGTAGAGAAGCTCCCGGACAAAAAAAACAAGAGGGCCAAAAGAATATACCTCTCTCCTGTTGGCGACGAAATACAGCAGCGGGCAACGAAGACTTACAACGCTCTCGCTAAGGAAGGTTTTAACGGAGTGTATGAGCAAGAAATAAACCTATTCGTTAGGATACTTGATAAGCTCAAGGGAAATTTTGAAAAAATGAGCGAAAAAAAGGGAGAATAAAAAGGCTAAGTTGTATCAACTTTACCTCTTGTGGGCGATGAGAGACTCGAACTCCCGACACTCACGCTTAGAGCGTGATGCTCTGATCTCCTTTATCCTGTAAAAATCGCTTCGCCCCTCGTTTCTTGATCTTCCTTTCAGATTCCAATGCCACATTTTTCTCCTCATGCTCTTCCACATAGATTATCACCCAATCTTTCGCTCGCTTAGTGTATCCTTATGATTCGTTAGATGATAACTTAATCTGTCTTCCGCAGTCATAGAGCTATAACCAGTATAATACCGATCCAATTCTGAAGAATACAGTATGTAGGTAATAAACATAGACTCAAAATTAAAAAGAGGCCATCCCTGACGTGATGACCTCTTTCTACTTGTGGGCGATGAGAGACTCGAACTCCCGAC
>CAZJTO010000091.1:0-8981 GCA_964548935.1 uncultured Saprospiraceae bacterium | reverse complement strand
TCCAGATAGCGCTCCAAGTATTGATCTACATTGCGGATAGCTTCAGAACGCTGACCCATTGAGAAAGTGGATGACGCTAATATTAGGATATAAACGATTACATATTTCATAGGGCTCGGTGCTTTATTCGCGTACTAATATTCGGGGCCTAATCTTTAATAACCTTCGTGATGCTAACCAAACACTTACGATGGTTAGTAGTAGTATGAATGGGACAACAAGCATAGTTCCTGTTGAATCAAATAGATATGGGAAGGTAGCCAAACCAGCAAAGACTGTAAACTTTCCTAAAGCGGCCGGAATTATATAAAGCGATAGCGGTACCGCTATTACTAAGGCGATAATAGCTATAATCACCGCCCTTATGATCAAGGCCAGTTGCAGTTGAAATGGCGTCATGCCAATGGCTTTAAAGATTCCAATGTTGCGCTGAGATTCGCGGATGCTTAAGACGGTATCATTAAACACGGTAACGAATAATATGCCCAAGAATAATAGCGAGATCAGGGTCAGTAGATCCTTGACACCCGCTAAGATGTTTTCTAAGCGTCCGAGCCTTTCGGAGACTAAGTACACATCGTAGGCGCTGCCATAAGTTTTGATCAGATCATCTCTAAAGGCTGCATGATCTTCACCCTTCTTCAGCTTGATCTCATAAGCCCTCATATCATAGAGTGGATTAACTTCTCGGATACCCTCGAGTCTCATTAAGAACCCTTCACTTAAGTTATTCAGACTTTGATAGACACCGGTAACCGTATAATGTACGAGCTGGCCTTCCATGAACAGACCTACACTATCGCCGATCTCGGCGCCAAGAGTTCTTTGGCTGGTGAGGCCTAGAGACAACTCATCTTCAAATACGGGATGCCTCCCTTCAATAACCTGGAGACCTACTTTCTCAAGTTCGTCATCATAGATGATTCCCTCAATCGTTTTAGGCGCTTGATTCTCACTTGCTGGAAGGCTCGCAGAATATACTCCGACTTTGACCACATCTTTGACCCGATAGTCATCCTCTAAATCTTCTTTTAAGAAGTCCTCTTGATTCGGGAGCTGAGGACCTAATTGACGTACCGATACGTCGCAATAGTTAAATCCCCATGCGGGCCTATTGGTATTAAGACCAGATAGCGAACTCGAACCATTGACATAGAGCAGCTGCACGAAGATCACGAAGGTCAATCCGATGAATAAGAGTACTGCTCGTCTGATATTAGACAAGAGAAAACGTAGTGACAGAAAGCTGACCACATTGGACCTTGGACCCAATTTAGCTATGCCAAATGAACTATCACCATATGACTTCTGTGGAGGCCCATTATTCCGTATTGCAGTCACCGGCTGTATATGTGTCGCCTGTAATGAGCTACGATAGGATATCAGCAGGATGCCTACAAGAAATGCTAAGAATGTCCATATCGAAGGAATGAATAAGCCAATGTCAAAATTGACAGACCCGATGGCAGTGATCAATGATTTGAATACCAACCGAGTCGTAAAATAACCACCGATTAGTCCTATTGGCACCGCTAGACAAGTAATGAGTAAGAACTGAATGACATATACGCTGATCACATTGCGCTTGGTAAACCCTTGTGTCTTGAGCATACCGATCATCTTATAGTCGCTCCTGATGGAACTACTGACTACTGATGAAGTCACTATAAGCGTTACGATGATCCCAAAAATCACGAATATCAGCAGTATGCCGCCAGTGATCTGATAGAGTATTTGGAAGTATGATTTATAGTCTTTGTAAAGGAGGCTGAAACCTCTATAGGCGTATTCTTGATTAAATCGGGCCCAGACTGCGTCAGCCTGTGCTGGATCTTTCAATCGTACTCCCATGGTTACTTGAGTCAGCTCCTTAACTGGAAACAACATCGAGAGCGTGCCAGGACCTATCCACGCTGGAGCTGGATTGATAAGACCATTAGCGTGATGCGCATCGACAACAATGGCGGAGACAGTTAGCGGGAATAGCCCGTTGTCAGTTGGGAACTTGATGGTATCTCCTAGTGCTAATGCTGTGCCTTTTAGCCAGTGATTAGGTATCCAGATTTCACCTGGGAGCGGGAACTCCGATGCATTTCCTTCTAAGATATCCAAGCGATCGTTCTCTAAACTATTACCATGAAACTCTGTGAGAAATGGAAAATTGAGCAACTCCTCGCCATTATACTGTGGGAACTTTCGAATGAATTTTCTTGGCTTAGGGAGTCCTACGCTCACCACTTCTTCTTGAGCATTAAACCAATCGGCTATATCTGAAGGATCGTGTAAGTCGATATTGTAATTCATCACGATATGCGATGCCTTCAGCTTCTCATATAAGTTGTCAAAAGGACGCTGCATTCCGAGGCTCATACCAATCACTGTAGAGAATAGCAATGCAGCCAGTGCAATGCAGATCCCGACGAGCAGGGTTTGCACCTTTCTCCGTTTGATATTGGCCCAAGTAATTAGGAATACACTTTTCATCTGCTCAACTCTTCTTCAATTACCAGTCCTTACCTGCGAGCCATTTCAAGAGTTGCACCTCCTTGTCATCGGTACTGACTCTCTTGTCAAAGGATAGCTCGTCTTCGATCTGTCCGTCACGCAGAAATATGATGCGATCAGCACGACTTGCAGATTTAGGTTCGTGAGTCACCATGACGATAGATTGACCTTGATTATTGAGGTCTGTCAATATATCCAATACTGCCTCAGATGATGAGGAATTCAGATTTCCTGTCGGCTCATCGGCCATCACCACTCGAGGGTTATTGATAATCGCTCGTGCCATGGAGCATCGCTGCTGCTGACCCCCAGATACCTGCGACGGCAGACGATCCTTGAGGTCGATGATGTCCATTTTTGTCATCAGTTGCTCAGCACGTGATCTGAGCTGCTTGCGATCATTTTTAACGAGATAGGCAGGGATAAGGATATTCTCAAGGAAGGTCAGATTAGGTACTAGGTTAAAATCTTGAAATACAAATCCAATATACTCTCGTCTGATGAGGGTCATCATTTTTTCATCGAGGGTATGCACAGGCTTGTCTTCGAGCCAAATCTCTCCACTCGTAGGAACCTCTAATCCGCTCAGCAGATACAATAATGTGGACTTGCCCGATCCCGAGCTACCCATAATCACCGTGAAATCTCCCTTGTGGAGAGATAGATTGATTCCATTGATGACCGGAACAGTTGTTTGTCCCGTATCATATTCTTTGTTCAGGTCTTTCGCCTCAATTACGACCTCCTTCATGTTCATTCTTATTTACTCCTCACTATTTAGCCTACGACCCAAAGCTTATTTCATGGACAAGTCTTGGTTCTCCTTGTGATATTCAAAGCTCATGTAACCGATCAGCATCTCATCAAATGAGTAGTCTCCCCAGTAGACAGTTCGATCCGGTGCTGGGTTAAAGGAATTTTGGGCAGAATTGTCAAATTCTGCATCTACATAGAGTACAGTGCGAGCAGGTAATTTCAGTGGCTCTTCGAAGTCATAGCCTCGCTGCCAGTTGAAGTTGTAGTTAGGCACGTTGAGGAGTACCTCTCGTCGTCCATCAGGATATAGTGCGGTAAACTTCATCGCCTTGCCACGGAAGTGCATGTGTGGGAAGAGGGTATATAGCGTTGCATCATGCTCAAACTTATGTCGAGCAGTATTCTTATAGCTCTTTTCATTAGGAGGGATTTGTATCCTTGTATTAAAGGCTCCCACCATCAAATATTCGTTGTCGGGTTGCTCGGTCGTATAATATAGCCCCACAGTCGATTGATCGCTCTGTGCTTTGCCATTCGTTGTGTAATGTAGCTGAAAGTGCAGCTTGGAACCTTTGGGAATAATCCGACCAGTATGCTCTGGGAAAGTCTCTGTCTCTCCTCCTGGTGCCCACGCCGCAAGTAAACCATCAAGCCATGGACTGGATCTATCTATAGGCTCGATAAAGCCATCTGGATAGATTACACTGATGAGGACATGATGGAGTACTTCTCTATTACCGGGTAAGATCTGAAATCCGGTTGCCCAGATATCTTGGTCCAGCACGACCTCATGCTCTTGATATCGATAGTCTATGATACCCGTAGCAGGGATATCCTCTTGATTGAGTTCGACGATGAGGTCAGGTTCTCCGATATCCCATTTTGGTGCCTTAGCTTCATATTCTGCCAGAGGATCACGATCGCCATCTTTCTTGGCACCAGCATCTATCCAGTGTACGATTGTCTTTAGTTCGTCATTCGTCAGAGCTATGTTATGATTAATATTGTCGGTTTCAGGATCAGCGTGAAACGGCGGCATACGCTTCGTGCGGATCACTTCTCTCATCATAAGAGACCATCCGAATACCGTTTCATAATTTTTCATCTGCCATGGAGCAATGCCACCTTCGACATGACAACTCATACACTTGTCTACTAAGATAGGAGCCACATCGTCTGCATACGATATAGAGGAAAAATCCTCATTATCATCATGGAGTCTTTTGATCAGGCACCCTTTACCCTTGATATAAGATTCGGCTATGTCTTCACCTCCGAGATGGGCATTAAGCGCATCGGCCAGATAGTGTTTGTCTGCATCGTTTTTTTGACTTTCGTAGCCCACTCTGTCATTGATTGGCCCACGATAGATCACTGACCAACTATATGGATCAATGACTATAGCTTCTGCCGTTCGATGGAGTTGTAATGCTTCTGCTACTAATTGAGCATCGTCCTTAAGTATGGGAAAGTCTATATCAAACTCTTCTGATTCGACGGCAATGGAGGCCCTATCATCTTGCACATTGGAATTGATCATCAGAAACTCCACTCCTTGATCTCTAAATTCCTTGCGCACCGATCGGATATCAGTAATGGCATTGCGCACAATCGGGCATTTGTTGCCATGTACATATAATACGACCGCCTTGGCGTCGGAGTAGTAATATAGATTGTGAAACGCACCGTTTTGATCATGGAGCCCAAAATTAGGTACTCCTGTATCCATATCAATTACAGGCTCAGGTGCAGTGCGACAAGCAGCGAATAGAATTACGCCAACAATACTGGCACTGAATAGGTACTTAAAATAGGTAGATAACATAGCATAAATGTATTGGCATGATAAGATACGCCGATACTTAGAGCCGAGTCTATATTTAATTGACTTTTAGACGAGCGGCACCTTACGCTCGATTAAAATGTCTATATATCAAATCACGCCGTATGCGTGCCCTTCGCTAACTAGCTGCCGGGTCCATACTCACCCATTTCTGGTCACTCTTACCTGATTCGATCACTTTATAGATGAATTGCATACCTCGCAATCCATCTTGTACTGTCGGGAAGTCATCGTAAACTGGATCTACTGTGACCCCATCGATACGAGCCTGGACGCACTTAGCGAAATTGCGATAGATATTGGCAAATGCTTCAAGATATCCCTCAGGATGTCCTGCAGGTATCCTAGTATGCGCAGAGGATGCGGCATAGAGATCGCCGACTCCTGTGCGATAGATCTCTGTAGGTTTATCACCGTGTTTTACGAGCAAACTATTCGGCTCCATCTGGTGCCATTCTATGCCCGCCTTGGTGCCATAGACTCTGATGTTTAGTGAGTTTTCTTCGCCTTTTGAGATTTGGCTGGCGTGAAGGATACCCCGTGCTCCATTGTTAAACCTGAGCAGGACATTTCCGTCATCGTCGAGTAGTCTGCCTTCGACGAGGGTGCTGATATCTGCACAGATTTCTGAGATTTCGAGGCCGGTGATATATTCTGCCAGATTTTCGGCGTGGGTACCGATGTCTCCCATAGCTCCGGCGATACCAGAGCGTTTGGGATCTGTGCGCCATGCGGCTTGTTTTTGATCTGTAGATTCGATGAAGTCTGATAGCCATCCTTGAGGGTACTCAACAACTACCTTGCGGATGGTACCCAGGTCTCCATTTTTAATCATGGCACGGGCTTGTTTGACCATCGGATAGCCGGTGTAGTTGTGTGTCAAGGCGAACAACTGTCCTGTTTTTTTCACTGTAGCTACGAGATCTTTAGCCTCCTCAAGGTCGAAACTGAGGGGCTTGTCACAGACTACATGAAAGCCATTTTCTAAGGCCATCTTTGCCGGTCCATAATGAACATGGTTGGGCGTCACGATAGAGACGAAGTCCATGCGGATGTCCTCTGGGAGGTTCTTTTCAGTCATGATCATCTCTTCATATGAGCCATATACCCTGCTGGGGTCGAGATAAAAATCTTGGCCGGAGAGCTTAGACTTTTTAGGATTACTGCTGAACGCTCCACAAACCAGTTCAATCTGCCCATCGATATTTGCAGCAATGCGGTGTACTCCTCCTATGAAGGCATCTCGTCCTCCACCTACCATACCCATTCTTATTTTTCTCGGCATCTTTTCTTATTTTATGCTGTCTTGATTACAACAAGCTAAAAGTATGAAACAGACTATACCCAACTTAGTAATGCTCACATTTTTTATTGCATTGATACTATCGTGTCAAGCGCAACATAATTCTTCAGTAATGGAGCGGATGGGTTATGATGCTGATGATAAGTTGCTCATCATACATGCAGATGATCTCGGCGTTGCCCATAGTGTTAATGAAGCTTCTATAGAGGCATTTGAGGATGGTTTTATCAGTTCCGCCAGCATCATGGTGCCCTGTCCGTGGTTCCCACATATAGCCAAGTATGCCAAGGAGCATCCTGAGATGTGCTGGGGGATTCACCTAACCTTGACGGCAGAATGGGAACACTATAAGTGGGATGGGGTCAGTTCCTCTAATGAGATTGAATCCATCCTTACGGAAAAGGACTTCATGTATCCATTGGTCCAGGATGTAGTGGAAGCCTATGACATTGAGGAGGTTAAGCAAGAGATTGACCTCCAGGTTCAGCGGGCAATAGAGTTTGGAGTGCCATTAACGCATCTCGATACACATATGGGCACCTTGTTCGGTGACGAAGAGTTGTTTAAGGCTTATCTCGAGCTAGGCAACAAGTATAAATTGCCCGTTATGATGCCGTATAATGGTATCCCACCGGAATGGAATGTAGAGGAGCTGATGGGCCCATACCAGGTTGGCATCAATACAATATTGATGCTATCTACTACGCCAGAATCGTGGGATGAGGCCTATGCTCATATCTTGTCACAGGTTAAGCCCGGTATTAACGAACTGTTAGTGCATCTCGGCAAAGACAATGCTGAATTGCATGAAGTGATGATTAATCATAGGGATTTTGGGGCTACATGGAGGGCTGAGGATGTCAAGGTATTGATGAGTGATGCATTTCGCCAGAGACTAAAAGACGATGATATCCATGTGGTCTCCTGGAAGATGATCAGAGATGCCTTGACCAGAACATAAAAAAGGCCGTTGCTCGTAAGCAACAGCCTTACATATAATTGGACGAGTAACAAACTATTCCCTCCACAACACCTAGACCATGAAATTCCTACTTAGCTTGTTGTTCTTATTACTCATACTGATTGGCTGTAGCCCTAAAGTAGTAGTGAACGATGTCAAATCTAAAAGCGAAAAAGTAGCCATAGAGAGCAATAAGCCATTCTCATTTGTATTTGATAACTCATTGGTGTTAGATACTTCAGACTATAAGGGCAAGATAGAAATATTGGACAGTGGCTTCTCTTTGAATTGTGACCTGCCAACAGTGAAAGCAATAGCAAAGGAAAAAGCATTAGAATTGGGTGGGAATCTCATTTATGTCTATGAACATAAGGTTCCTGACCTTAAGAGTACATGTCATAGATTAAGAGGCAAAATTTATAGAGTATACAATCCAAGAGACTATGAGACTGAAATTTTTTGGAGTGATTTGAGAAAACTTGAGATAGCAGATTTTAAAGGCTCAACAGAAAAGAGACCATTTTTGGCCGCAACATATTCAGGATTCTCTTACTACATAATACCTAAACCATTTACCAAGAAGTACACAATAAAATCTCAGACTGTGTTTGACTGTAATCTTTCTTATTTCAAAGATTCAGTTTACAATCAGCGCACACTTGATCATGAACAAATTCATTTTGATATATCGGAATTATATAGACGCAAACTCATGGCTGAATATGCCAGATTAAGTTTGTCTCCAGCTGAAATCAGAGTTCAGCACGAACAGATATTAGCCAACTACTGGAATCAGTTACAACTCAAACAAGATGAATATGATTCTGAAGTCTATGCGGATCGATCTCAACAATCTAAATGGGATGATTGGATTGATGGAGAACTCAAAAAATATAGCCAATACGCTTCTACCGAATTGATCATTCAAGGTAAAAAGTAAATTCCACGAGGCTAAGGTTGTTTAGGTAAAAAAGGCCGTTGCTCGTAAGCAACAGCCCTGTCGATATATATGGAATTGGTTGAATACTACTCTTTGACCATGCCATGGCAGAATATCTCTACCACTGTATCAGCATAACGCTCGATTACTTCCTCGTTAAATGGATCTATATTATAGAGATGTCTCGTCATATAGGGATTGGAAAACAAGTTGCTCGCCATCCCTAATAATATGTGAGACTGGAACTCCTTGTCGATCTTTTTAATAGTCCCTCTCTTGCGTTGCTTTTTAAACAGCTCGCCCGTCAATGACCATAATGGTTTTACGAAGTTCTTCAGGATGTATTCGCTCCGCTCTGACTCTTCGCTCATTTCTTGAGCTAATATTTTTGGAAACGCAGGGTACTTCGCATAGAAGTGAACTAGTTGTCTTACTACAACCTTGATCATCTGAGTGCCATCTAGGTCTTTGTGGATTTTCTTGGAGGACTCAAATTCTTTAATGAACTCGTTGGCTATTCTTTTGATAGAGGCTTTCCACAATTCTTCTTTATTACCGAAGTAATAGTGAATCAATGATCGCGCTACGCCAGCTTTCTTAGTAATCTCAGTGGTTGTTGTGCCGGTATATCCTTTTTCTGCAAAGACATTGACCGCCACATCGCATAGATGTT
>CAZJTO010000090.1:0-8984 GCA_964548935.1 uncultured Saprospiraceae bacterium | reverse complement strand
CAAATAAATCAGTAAATGAAGCTCGTCTTAGCAGTCGCTCTACCTCCAATGCTGCGAGATTCTGAGGGGATATCAACATATCCACCCCCAGCTGCTCATATTTTGCTTTGTTGTTGTCAGTGAGGTTTTCGACGTTGGTGATACGAGCGATTGTCCGCTTGGCTCCGAGCTGCTTGGCCAGTATGGCAGTGAGGATATTAGTCTTTTCAGAAGTGGTTACCGCAATGAACAGATTCGCTTTCTTGACATTAGCTTGCTCTAATGTATCTATCGAGGCGGCATCGCCATGAATGGTCAGGACGTCCAGATCATTGATGACTCGATCAAGAATCGTCTCATTATTGTCTATTAGGGTGATGTTCTGATTTTCTTTTGACAACAGCTCTGCCAAATGATATCCCACTGCTCCGGCTCCAGCAATTATTATATTCATAATGTATGATCAAGCATCGTAATCATTGCATATTCAAAAATGCGCCGCAAAGATGAGATTTATTATGGTACTAAGGGTAAGGGGTGATCTCAGACCTATAGATATGATTGACGACCCATCGGTATGATTACACAAAATCGTTGTCCTTCCAAGTTTTAGGGCCTTTGGGCTGAGTCGGGTCTATATCGTCGAGATCGTCACCATGAAAGTCCATATTCTTACGACGCAATCTCTCATATTCTTTTTCGATCTCCTGATCCTCCCATTCATCAGAAAATACTTGTAATCCGTGAAAAGCCACACCGATGCCCCAAGCCAGAATGGGAAAGATCGCCCAGAAATAATCCGTAGTCGCTAGATTGAGTAGCACGAAAAACACACTCATGATCACCCATGTGATGACATGACGGTAAAACTTCTTACGTTGTTTTACTTTGGCCAGAGCCTGTTTGTAAAGTTGTTCATTACTCATTCAAGTTAAAGGTATTGTATTCTACAACTTTAGACCTAACATATATATATAGGTCGCAGTCTAATAGATCAACACGACAATAAAGTAGATGTATAGACCATATTATCTTACGAACAGCCACTCACTGTCTGTAGATAAGCTCTGCTCATAACCGTAGTTCTCAATGTTAAATCCCTTGATGTCCTCTTGAGAGCTGATACCATTTTGGATAATATACTTGGCCATCAGACCTCTGGCCTTCTTAGCATTAAAGGAGATGAACTTGAGTTTGCCATCTCTATATTCTTTAAAGTTTATGGTTAGGATGTCAGCCTTGAGTTTATCCTTTTTGACCGCCTTGAAGTATTCATTGGAGGCGAGGTTGATGATAGTGCGACTTCCAATAGCCTTGAGGTCCTTATTGAGATCTCTGGTGATGGTCTCATCCCAATATTGATAGAGGTTGTTACCCCGATCAGTCTTAAGCCTTGTACCCATCTCCAAGCGATATGGATGCATGAGGTCGAGAGGTCTCAACAGTCCATATAGTCCTGACAGGATCCTCAGATGATCCTGGGCAAAGTCCATTTCCGACGCAGACCATGTGCTAGCCTCTAAGCCCTTGTAGACATCACCATCAAATGTATCTACAGCGATAAAGCTGCTGTCTGCCTCGTGCGTCTTTCGAAACGATTTATATCGAGCATGATTCAGCTCGGCGAGACCCTTGCTGAGACTCATCAATTTCATTAGATCTTCTTCCTGATAGCCCCTCAATACCTTTACGAGTTCAAAGGATTCTTTGCGATGTCTCGGGAGGGTGTAGTTGGGGCGGACAGTTTGTGCTTCGTTGAGTGATTTAGCTGGCGATAGTAATATGATCATTTTTGCTTGTTAGGACTGTTTAGAAATAAAAAAGCCGACAACATCCCAAAATGTTGTCGGCAATATATATTATCTCAATACCTACTATTAGTTCGGTATTTTAAGACCTGTTTTATTTCCAGGAACACTTTCCTGCTCAACAGCCTTATTGATCTGTCCTTGGATTCTTAATACGAGTGGCTCACCACCCTGATTAGTTGTAAGCGTCACGGTTTTGTTGATCTTGCCTAATCTCTTAGTATCGTAGCGGATTTCTATTTGGCTTGTCTCACCTGGCATTATCGGCTCTTTTGGCCATACAGGCACTGTACATCCACAACTGCCTCGTGCATTAGAGATCACTAATGGTTCGGTACCCGTATTAGTAAACTCAGCTATACGTAGTGGGTCACCATGTTGCTCAATTGTACCATAATCAACTGTCAACGACTCAAAAGACATAACTGGTCCTTCTTCCTGAGCAGTCGCAAGAGTAAATGCACCAATGAAAAGTGCCAACGTTAAAAATATCTTTGTTGCTTTCATTACTTATTGTTATGATTCAAAGTTAAGTATTATTTTACTATTAGACTCAACAAGTCTGGAGAGGTCTGTTAATCATAAGTTAAGCCTTGCCAGTAATCTTCTCCGAGAACCGATCAAAGATTTTATTTTTGCAGTCCTTTCCATAGGAATATCAAAATACGCCAATGACATTATACGATAGTTTAGATGAACAACTTAGGTCGACTATCGCGTCATATATTCCTGACAGAGCGGGTGCTATGGCACTCGAAGTCATTCAGGATTATTGGATTGGATTGGTAAGTCGGGAGCTAAGCCTGCAGGGTAGGCGAGAGGTCCTGACTGGTAAAGCCAAGTTTGGCATTTTTGGCGATGGTAAGGAGTTGCCACAGTTGGCTATGGCACGTGCCTTTAAGAAGGGTGACTATCGAGCTGGATACTATAGAGATCAGACCTTGATGTTGTCGCTAGGGCTTACTAATGTCGAGGACTTCCTATCACAGATGTATAGTGATGTAGAACATGATCCATACTCGGGAGGGCGACAGATGACTGGACACTTCGCCACGGCTTTTAATGCAGCCAATAATGAATGGATCGATCAGACAGAACAGTATAACATCTCCTCGGGGGTCAGCTGCACTGGAGGCCAGATGGGCAGAGCTATCGGCTTGGCTGCAGCCTCTAAGTACTACCGCAATTTTCAAGGAAACTTTGACTTCAGTCAATTTAGTGATAATGGCAACGAGGTATGCTTCTGCACGATCGGAGATGCCAGTACATCAGAGGGTGTTTTTTGGGAAACCATAAATGCAGCGGCGGTCACTCAGGTTCCTTTGGTGGTAGCAGTTTGGGATGACGGCTATGGCATCTCAGTGCCTAAAGAACTTCAGACGACTAAGGGTAGCATATCTAAAATTTTAAAAGGGTT
The DNA here is from genome assembly GCA_964548935.1 of uncultured Saprospiraceae bacterium. Lineage (GTDB taxonomy): Bacteria > Bacteroidota > Bacteroidia > Chitinophagales > Saprospiraceae > GYS-P2D. The sequence goes on along the minus strand of CAZJTO010000090.1, from coordinate 5,780 downwards.
TCAGAAGAAGAAAAAAGATGCAAATGGCATCAATCTCTATCAGGTAGATGGCTGGGATTATGCGAGTCTCTGTGTCACCTTTGACCAAGCCACGGATTTGACTCGGCGGCTCCATGTGCCATCTGTAGTCCATGTCAGCGGTCTTACTCAACCACAAGGGCATTCGACATCTGGATCTCATGAACGATATAAGTCTAAGGAGCGCCTCGCATGGGAGATTGAGCATGATGGCTTGACTAAGATGGCCGATTGGATACTCAAAAATAAACTGTTATCAGAAGATCTGATAGATACACTCAAGAGAGAGGCGAGGAGTTACGTAAGAGAGAAAAAGAAGGAATCGTGGAGTCGCTTTCAAAATCCTAATGCTGAATATCGAGCTACATACGACTCAATCATGTCTAGTATCGCAACAGAGGTACATGATGATCCATATATAGAATCGCTGATTGCTGACCACAAGTCTATGGTCAACCCTACCAGTAGTGAAATCCTCGCCAATGCGCAATCACTACATTATGGTCTGCGGTCGACTAATCGTGAAGTGCCAATCGCTTTGGCAGAATATATAGTGTCGCTACAACAGAAGTATCACAGAGATTATGGACACCATCTCTATGCTACAGGAGATCAGGCAGCGATCAATATATCGGTTGTCGATCCGATCTATTCTGATGATAGTCCGATGCTCAATGGTTTTGAGATCATCAATGCATTCTTTGATAAGAAGATGGAGTCCGATCCGCGGATTATAGCTTTTGGCGAAGATGTCGGGCATATTGGAGATGTGAATCAGGGAATGTCTGGCCTACAAAAAAAGTATGGAGTAGATCGCGTATTTGATACGGGCATCCGTGAATGGACCATTCTTGGCCAAGGCCAAGGAGCGGCGATGCGAGGTCTGCGACCGATTGCAGAAATTCAATATCTCGATTACTTAGTATACGCACTGCCATTATTGACAGATGATATCGCCACCTTGCGGTATCGTTCCAACAATCTTCAGCAGGTTCCCCTATTGGTCCGTACGAGAGGGCATCGATTAGAGGGGATCTGGCATACGGGATCACCGATGGGGATGATGATCCATTCATTGAGAGGCATGTACATCTTGACTCCTCGCAATATGGTGCAAGCCGCTGGTATGTATAATACGATGCTTCAGTCAGCAGATCCTGCGATACTCGTAGAATGCCTCAATGGCTATAGGTTAAAAGAAAAGCTCCCTGACAATATGGGTGAGTATACAGTGCCTCTTGGAATGCCTGAGGTCTTGCAATCTGGTAGTGATGTGACGGTAGTAACGTATGGTAGCTGTGTACAAATAGCCAACCAGGCTATTGAAATCTTGGAACGATTCAGTATCGATGTCGAGTTGATTGATGTTCAGACTTTAGTCCCATTTGATCTGGAGCAGGTCATACTTCAATCTCTCAAGAAGACTAATAAAATCCTCTTCCTTGATGAAGATGTGCCAGGTGGAGCGACGGCTTATATGATGCAGCAGGTTATAGAAACTCATGGAGGATTCAACTATCTAGATGGTCCACCTAAAACGGTTACTGCCAAGGATCACCGCACACCATACGGTAGCGAAGGCGACTACTACTCTAAACCTCAAGTGTCAGATGTGGTCGAAGCAGTATATCATTTAGTGTTTGAGGAAGAATATCATTGATATATTCATTAATTTTGACATATGTCGCAACTTCAGCGTTACACGGCTCAATTAATAAAGATCATCAAAAACCCCTAAGGTATCTTGAAGCATCTGGTTATCATACCGACCTACAATGAAAAAGAAAACGTGCAAGCGATCATTGAGGCAGTTTTCAATCTTAGCGGATTTGATGTATTGATCGTCGACGATGGGTCTCCAGATGGGACAGCAGATATCGTTAAGGATATGCAGCCTAGATATGATGGCCGCCTCAACTTATTGGAACGTCAAGGAAAATTAGGATTGGGGACCGCGTACATTGCAGGGTTTAAGTTCGGATTGGAGCACGGCTATGACTATCTCTATGAGATGGATGCAGACTTTTCGCACAATCCTGAGGATCTCTTGAGATTGAGAAGCAACTGTGTTGACCGCAACTATGATCTCACGGTCGGTTCACGATACACTCAAGGTGGAGGCTTCGTCAACTGGCCCAAAGACCGCATCCTGATCTCCAAGGCGGGTTCTCTCTATGTACGCCTGATCACTTTCATGCCCATCATGGATGCTACGGCAGGGTTCATCTGTTATTCGAGACGATTTCTTAGTGCGATCAATCTGGATCGGGTCGGACTTAAGGGCTATGCCTTTCAGATCGAAATGAAATATATCGCCTGGAAGCTTGGATTTAAAGTCGGGGAAGTGCCGATCATCTTTAAGGATCGAGAGCTCGGTGTCTCTAAGATGCATATGGGCATTGTGAAAGAAGCCATTACTGGCGTACTCAAGCTGAGATTCAGGAATATTAAGAAATATTACGGGAAATAGGCCTGTCAGTTAATCGTCAGCTACATAGATTATACAGCACTTTTAGTGTCAACTTTCGTCCTTGTTAAGACCAAAATTTGGACATTTTTATCAACATCTGTAGGATAATTTCATTCATATTCGTTGGGATTTTATAATGAACCAATGTTATCTAACTGTACTATGCGATCGGTAGTTGTTGTGGTTTTTGTGTTGTTGATTGCGAGCTTTGTGAAGGGGCAAGAGACGACGGGATATTTATCAGGGACAGTGATTTCCTCAGACGGTGAGACGATTCCTTCGGCGACGCTAACGCTGGTTAACCTCAGCACGAGTGAGAAACTCCACACGACGAGTCAGCTCTCAGGCAAGTACTCATTTCTCAATGTTACTCCAGCAACCTATACGCTCGAAGTTCGATTCTTGGGTTTTGATACGTACCAGGATGATGACATCCAGATACAACTCGGTAAGGAGACGGTGCGTGACATCATGATGATCCAGACGGGGATCGATCTTGGAGAAGTCACCGTTGTCGGTGAGCGTGCCACAGCACAGTCTGAGCAATACCTGACAGAAGAGCGGATCAAGCAGACGCCGACCATATTTAGAAGTATTCAGGAACTGCAACGCACGAATCCTGAGAACAATCTCAACTCATTTCAGGGCGCCAGTAATCGCTTTAACAACCTCAATATCGACGGTGTGGCCACAAATGATATCATTGGATTCCAGGAGCCTGCCAGTGGAGCTGCGGGTTCACAAGCTAATGGCACGCCAGGCAGTCTGGCTAAGACACAACCCATAGGATTTGGTGCGATCAAAGAGCTATCTACTAAGACAACGCCATTTGACGTCAGTATAGGAAACTTCAATGGGGCAAGTATCAATGTGATCACTAAGAACGGGACCAATGAATTTAAGAATAGCATTTTCGGATTCTTAAACAATAGAGCGACTACGGGCAAAAGACTGAACGGGAATGACATTGAGGTACCTGAATTTTCGGATTATCAAGTTGGATTCAACAGTGGTGGTCCATTGATCAAGGATAAACTCTTCTACTTCGTCAATGCAGAATTTGCAAGGTCCGAAATTCCTCTTGTCAATAATCCAGGTTCGCTAGGATCTGATATCTCTTTGGAGGACGTGCAGAGCATCCGCACACATCTCCTTGACAATTTTGATTACGACCCAGGGGCATTTGAGAGTGCCAGTAATATTATTCAGAGCACTAAGCTATTTGTACGATTTGATTATCTCATTAATGATAAACATAAGCTGACTTTGCGAAACAATTTCGTAACAGGGTTCGCCGATAATCTGGAGTGGAGTCAGTCCATATTTAATTTTGGCAACCAAGGATTCCGACACAACAATACGACCAATAGTACAGTGCTTGAACTCAAGTCCAATTTTGGAAAAGTATATAACAAGGTTAACGTCAGCTTTAATCGAGTGGAGGAAGGTCGAACTTTCGATGGAGATCTATTTCCGCACATACAGATTGCGACGTCATCAGCGGCTCGGATCTTTGCGGGGACATATCGAGAAGCTTCGGTATTTAACACTGATTTCAACACCTTTCAGCTATCGGATAAACTATCTGTAGTCAAAGGCAATCATACCTTGAGCGCTGGCGTGCTTGTGCAGTTACATGATTTAGATTATGGATTTCTATCCGCTTTTAATGGACGATGGGAGTATTCTTCTGTAGAAGATTTCCTGAATGACAGACCCCGTCGAGTTCGGGGCGTTTACAATGTGGAAGAGGAGTTGAACACCTTTGATTTTGTGCAGAACAATCCTGCCGCCTCTGTTGGAGTACTGGAAAGTGCACTGTATGTACAAGATCGATGGGACGTGACACCAGCACTCTCACTGCAGTATGGTCTACGTGTAGATGGACAGGTACTGACGACGGATCTGCCAGTCAGTCCATTGATAAGTGAGTCACCAGTGTTTAATAGATTCACCAATGATTACGAGAACAATTTTCAGATCAATCCACGGGCTGAGTTGAGTTATCACTTTGATGAGGCCAACCTGACAGTACATGGTGGAACCGGCCTATTCTCAGGGCGCTTGCCTTATCTGTGGTTTGCTTATATCGATTATATATCAGGTACAGATTACTTCAATATAGACTTGAGACCAGAAGGAGAATTACCCCTTATCGAGCAATTGTCTGACCTAACTGCCCTGCAGCCAGGTCTCACAGAAATCAATCTTTTAGATCCTGACTTTAAGTATCCACGAGACTGGAAGACTAATGTTGGATTGTCATGGAAGCCAGCGGCAGGGTGGAACCTAGCCTTTGACTTTAGCTATACGGATGTGATCCAAGGGCTCTTTTTTCAGAGTATAAATCGCAATGAGGTCCTCTCTAACTTCAATGGTGCTGACAACCGATTGTTTTTTGATACTGAAGGAAGCGAATCAAAAATTGATGACAACTTCACCAACGTATTTCTACTTACTAATACGACTGAGGGCTTTAGGTATAATGCGACACTCAACATCGATCGCAACACTGAGTTGACTAATCTCAATGTGGGCTATAGCTATGGCCTCAGCAAGGATGTCAGCAGTACGGTGAGGAGTAGTCCTGCAGCAAATTTCGAATGGAATCAAGCCATTTTTGGGAATGATCCAAATATCTCATTTTCTAATCATGATCTGAGACATAAGATTAGTATCGCATATGCCCAGACGATTCCATTGGGTAAAAATCACCTCTCTGCTTCATTGTTATACAATGGTAGATCAGGTAGTCCATTCACATTTGTTTATCAGGGTGATCCTAATAACGATGGCTCGTCAAGAAACGACTTGATATTTGTGCCGGCTGACGCCAGTGAAATAGTCCTCATAGAATTTGAGGATGCCATAGGTAATGTTGTAACGGCGGAAGATCAATGGCAGGCCCTTGATAATTTTATATCCGGCAATTCTTATTTGGACTCAAGGCGAGGAGATTTTTCTGAGCGCAATGGCGGCAGAACCCCATGGAATCACAGCTTAGACGGCAGTCTCAATTTTGGATTTAACTATGTCAAAAACAAAAAGGCCAACTTACGATTGGACGTGTTCAATATCCTTAACCTGGTCAACTCCTCATGGGGCAATCAGTATTTTGTACCCAATGTCGTGAATTCCAGTTTTAGTCTGTTAGCTTTTGAAGGACTAACGCCCGATAATACACCTACGTTTTCATTCAATGTCCCTGAGGGAGTGAACCCTTGGATCGTGGATAGTACCACCAGTAGATGGAGACTACAAGTCGGGATAGAGATCGAGTTGTAGGGCTGAG
>CAZJTO010000089.1:0-9026 GCA_964548935.1 uncultured Saprospiraceae bacterium | reverse complement strand
GATTGCAAAAGTACCAATCATACCAACTGAACAGAGCCACAACCAGAGTCTATCTTTCCGTGATCATCTGACCTAAACTAAAAAGCGAATGGAGCTACCATGAACTGTGGATAATAGGAACAGCCCCACAGCTCAGGTACGGTACAAATAATTTCAACGAAGCAATTCCAAAGAATCCCGAGACATTACTTCACAAGGGACTTCAATAGCAATTACTTTCTTTTTATACTTTGACAGCCCAAGACATCTGCCTTCGCTGAGTTTACTACTGATACATCTACCTACTTTAATACCTTTCCCATAGCACAGCACTGACTTAGGATCAATATGATCTGGCAACTCTTCATCATCACTATACTCCTCGCCAAACCAGAATAATCCTTGTGCATCAACAGGGGGAGCAGAAGGGTCACCCTGTGACTCACAGGCCATTAAGCTTGACAATATTACAAATGCCCCAATACGGAAAATCAAATTCATAGAATTAATATATATAGAATACTCTTCAACTGTACGAATCTTATCACATTCAATAGAAATATTGGTAGTATTTTTGTTTGTGCAAGTAGAGCATCGTTGTAAATGCATGCTGCACGTCGACTAAGGGTATGATAAAACTGCGTAAAATAAATCATCGAGGTAAAGATAGACTAGGTCTGTTCTTTAAGTATGACAGCAGCGTAATCAGTGAGGTCAAAGAATTACCCTATCGCAAGTACAGCAAGGTCTTCAAATGTTGGCACCTTCCTTATAACCATACGAACCTGATTCGAGTACTTGATTCTGGATTGGATGTAGATCTCGATGAACTTGAGGACGATATCCTAAATCCCGGATTACCGATGGACGTAAGCTATTTTATAGAAGAAAAAGCACATGAGCTGATGGGCGTTAGTAAGCACATGAATAACAAAATTTCTTCGGACACCCTCTCAGAACTTAAGACTAAGCTCGCCAGCTGGCAATAATCTATATCGCATCTGTACAGATGTGCAGCTTATCATCCGTCATACTTCTTTATATTCACTACAACTAACTATAGAGATGTTATGATCAAAGAAGGAGATATTCATGAAGTATCCATGATGGTTACAGCGAAAGATACCGCCGAAGCCCTGGCAGATACCATCGGCGGAGAGTTTCCCGCAGTCTTTGCTACCTCTAAGATGATTGCCCTTATGGAACTGAGCGCTGCCAACCTAATGGTATCACTCCTCAAAGAAGGAGAGTTGTCCGTAGGAGTAGGCGTACACATTACCCACATGGCTGCTACACCTGTCGGAGAAGAGGTCACCGCTAAAGCCACCTACTTAGGTATGGAAGAGCGCCTATTCAAATTTAAAGTAGAAGTATCTGATAGAGGTGGAATAGTCGGAAAGGGTATACATACGAGGGCAATCGTTGAAGTAGCTCGAATCATGGCAGGAACAAAAAAGCGCCTCGCCTAACAATCTATTCAGCATGAAAAGATGACAATTACTTTCCTCCTCGACGTCAATAGATATGCGATCTTAGTAGCTACAAAAGTGAGATTATGCAAAATGTAGTGGATATTAAGATTGAAGGGTATGTGGCAGATGTAAGGCTCAATCGCCCAGAAAAGATGAATGCCTTAAACGAGGATATGTTTCAGAGCATCATCAAAGCTACGACTGAGCTCTCCCAAAACAACGCAGTTAGAGCCGTAGTTCTGTCGGGCAATGGGCGTGCATTTTGTGCTGGTCTCGACCTCTCTAACTTTAGTATGGATGGCAATGGTGTGGCCTCACAAGATATTATGGCTCGCACACACGGCGTGGCTAATAAATGGCAGACCGTAGCTTATGCTTGGCGAGAACTACAAGTGCCCGTAATAGCTGCCGTACACGGTATTGCATTTGGTGGCGGACTACAGATCATGCTCGGTGCTGATATAAAGTATATTGCGGCAAATACTCGTCTCTCCGTTATGGAGATGAAATGGGGCCTCATACCAGATATGGCCGGTTCAGTGCTGATGCGCGGAAATGTGCGCGAAGATCTATTCCGTGAACTGACCTATACGAATCGAGAATTTAGTGGGGCAGATGCTGTGGAGTATGGGTTTGCTACTCATGTCTCTGACAATCCGCTTGAAGATGCCATGGCTATGGCCAAAACTATAGCCTCTAAAAGTCCAAGTGCAATCGTCAAAGCTAAGAAGCTGATTAATGAATCTGCTCATCTCCATCCTAATGATTTACTCCTTGCCGAATCTCGCCATCAGCAAGATATCATCGGTAGCAAGAATCAGATGGAAGCAGTATTCTCAAGTATGCAGAAAAGACCGGGAAATTTCGATCCCTATAGGACTTAATTCCACCAAACGGCATAGCCTCTCTTACGCAGACTCTCTGCTAAACGCCCTTCCATTTTGGTGGCACGCATGCGAGTCATAGGATTTAATTCGGCATATAAAGATGGGCGTAAGTACAAGCCGTATTTTTCCACAATCGAAGAAGAAATCTTAATCCCTTTTTTGTTGCGATACCCCGTCTTATGTTTTTTAAATCTTTCTTGAGGAGAGTGACTTGTGATTCCGACATAGAGACATCCTGCAACCCCCATATAGTGAGGATTCGCTTTTCTGAATTTCCAACTATCAGTCCAGATTTTTTTACTTAACTCAATCACATAGAGATTGTGCGAGAGCTTCAGTGATCTCTTTTTATCTATGGCTTCCATTGATCCAAAATACTTCAAAAACGGGTCCAATCGGTATATATCCAAAAAAGAAGGCCTATCATCAATGACGACAGGCCTGTATATCCTTTTGATATGTGCGTTGTGAGATTAGTTAGGCGTAGACCTGAGATATCCAAAACCTCCTTGCATTCTATCGGACCATGAGGTTATCGTGACATTCAGATAGATATCGTCCTCTATGAGGTGTGCAACCAACTCCTCTCCTACCGACCTACGTGGCGTCCCTCCAACAGCGTTTCTGAAGGATGTGAAATCTAAGTTTTCAACACCATCAGCGGTACGCCCAGGCGCCCACTCAGTTCCGATTGGACTGACTTCTTTAGTGAATACCTCTTCTGCTGCGAAATTAAAAATCTCTCCTCCTGTTACACTGCGTGTGATAATTACATTCGGCGTGAGCATATCCTGATTATCAGGAAGTGTATGATCAGAATTGTCTGCAAGAATAAAACTGAGCTCTTCTCCTTCCCATATTGTAGGTCCCGTCGGCACTACCATCGTATCCACCATCATCATGGTGTCCACCATCATTGTCGTGTCTATCATCATGGCCATAGTGTCCATAAGGGTCATAGTGTCCATCATCATATCTATTGGTTCCACAGGTTCCATAGGCTCAACAGGAAGCATGATTTCATCTCTTGTGCATCCTAAGACCAATAGAATCAAGAAAATAGTACCGATGAAATATGAATTGACACGAATCATATGAAAATTTTTATGTGATATCCTGATTAATTGTGCCGCTATACTAGCATGAGCTGGCACGTATATTTAGACTTAAACTGTTTTTATTCTGTTGCTCGAGTGTATTGAAATCCGTTATTACCGCTTGACCAAGATGTGAATGCAATATCTAGATAGACATCGTCTTCCACTAAATGGAGTACCAACTCTTGACCAACTACTTGTTGAGGACTACCTACGGTTGTCCTAAATGGTGCAAAGGTCAAGCTATCAAGATTAGCGACACGACCCACTGCCCACTCTGTACCTGCTGGGCTTATCATACTGTTGGCCATATCTTCAATGGCAACGTTAAATATCTGGCCGCCCTGTACACTACGAGAAATAATCACGCTCGGTGTAATCATATCTTGACTAGTCGTGTCTCTAAAATCAGCTCCGTTCGCAAGAGTAAAAGTTAGATTAGGACCGTCCCAGATAGTTGGACCTTCACCTTCTTGTATGACAGGTTCGTCATCTCCACATGAGACGATTCCAATACTCGCTATCACGAGCAACATATATAAATAAGTAAATCTCATTAGTAAGGTGCAATTGTTTACTACGGGCACAAAGTGCTTTCTGCCGGTGTTCCCCTCTGATTACGTTATGTCAAGTGAAAAGGTTGCTTACAATCCGGATCAAAGTATATGAATCAGGATCAACCCTACTTAAGGTGTTGATCTGATATAAGAGAAACCACCCCGCCTGTCTTGAGACCATGAAGTAAATGTGACATCAATGAAAATATCATCTTCTATGAGGTGCAACACCAATTCCGCTCCTTCTATTACATCACGTGGTTTTCCGATTGCATCTCTAAAAGGAGCAAAAGTTAGGTTTTCAACATCAGCTAAACGCCCCAGCGCCCACTCTGTGCCTTCAGGACTGCTGCCTTGTAATGCAGCTGTCTCCGTGACAAAATTGAAGATCTGCCCTCCTAATACACTACGGGTAATTATTACATTATCAGTGAGTCTGTCCTGATTTTCAGCAGTGCGATGATCAGAGCCATCTGGTAACGCAAATGTAATTTCCGGCCCCGTCCAGAAGACCGCATCTTGGCTTATTGGTGATCCTTGACCAGACCCACCAGAAAGCATGTCATCACTACAACTGATATATAAAAGAACTACGGTACAAATCGCAAAAATCTTTCTCATTCTACTTATGTTTAGCTTTGATGCATCTTAAAAACGACCTCAAATAAACAATATTCTAAAAGTATTGAAAATGCCCTATTGAATTCTTCTTACTAACAGAAAGCACTATAACTATACCAATCGTTAAAAAACAATATCTTTGCGGCGTCCACGGAGCTTGAACTTGTTTTTTTTGAAATAGCTAAGACCGACCTATTTCCCAAATCGCTGAAGTTTCCTCCTAATTCGTAAATCTAAAATTTGGTATGGCCAGATCTCAACAGACATTCAGCAAAAAAGAAAGGGAAAAAAAGAAGAGAAAAAAGAAACAGGATAAGATGGAGGAGCGTCTAAGACGCAAGCAAGAAAAAATGGACAGAGGTAAGGTAGCCTTTGAAGATCAGTTGGTCTATGTAGATGAAAATGGCAATCTTTCTGACACTCCACCGGATCCTAAGAATAAAAAAGTCATAAAGGCCGAGGATATTCCGCTCGGCGTACCCTATAGAGAGAATGAACCTGTTGACGCTAAGCGAGTAGGTACAGTCAAATTCTTCAACACGGAGAAAGGCTACGGTTTTATAACTGACGACAAGACTCGTGACAGTATTTTCGTTCATATAAATGCATTGCAAGATCCTATCAAAGAACATGATAAGGTTAGATTCAATACTGAGAAAGGGCCTAAAGGATTATTAGCCATCGAAGTCGAGATCATTAAATAATAGGATTAAGACAAAACTACCGAGCTCTTAGTTATTCCGAGGGCTCTTACAGAAAGCACATCTCAATTATGATTTGTGCTTTACTATTTTTATAGCCCAGTATTTGCATCGAGTTCGCTTCTGATCTGCTTGTATTTCTCATGTGTTAGCGGATACCTCACTAAGAAGATTAGGGAAGCTAAGTAAATTGCCAGTAGTACAGGACCTCCTACGATGCCTAAATCTCTGATCGCCTCAATCGACACTGCATCGACATCGGACTCAATTGGAAACGCTATAAAACTGAGGATTAGGCCCGCTAAAAAGGTTCCTACACCAGTGGTCATTTTATGAGAAAATGACATCACAGAAAAAAATAAGCCCTCCTGGCGCAAACCGCTCATCAGTTCATACTCGTCAACAATATCCGCCATCATAGAAGCACCCAAACTCATAGCTACCCATAAGAATCCATATGCGAAAGTCAGCAGCGTCACATAAGATGGTAATAATAGTGCTGTGTGGTTCTCAGGAAAAAGGCCCACCAATCTCAACATGAATGGAGCCGTAAAAAACAATCCGAACAAAATGGTACTCAAGATAGCTCCCTTCTTTTTATCATATCGCTTACTCATACGGGGTGCAATGACCAAAGCAAAGAGCGCTCCTACTGCAGAACCTATCGGTAACAAGGCCATCTCAGACTCAGTCATTTCAAAAAAATAGGTCATAAAGTAGGTCGTAAGTATGATGCCAATCCCCAATCCGATATACACGATCATCATATATCCTACTAATGCGACAAATGACTTCATCTGTATCGCTACACGAAAGCCCTTTAACATCTGTCCAAAGGAGGGTCTAAGATCATCTTTAGCGACCTGAGGCAATGAAGGAATCACATGCCGTGTACCCCATACCATAATCAGGATAGAAGTAATCATCAATATTGCACAGAATAATGCAAACCTTGGGTATGACGCAGCATTGAACATGCCATTAACCCCATCGACGCTTTCAAAAAACTGTGTAAATCCAATGATCATAACTATCGGCGCTACTAAGGCCGCAAACATGATCCGATAGGCAGTCACGGAGGTGCGCTCATTGTAATCTTCTGTAAGCTCTGCACCCAGCGAGATATGGGGTACAACGAAAAACGTCAGTGCTACCCTCACCAAAATACTAAAGACAGTCAGCCATACGAATAAGCCGATCTGGCCTATACCCGCAGGGGGTTGAAACAGCAAATAGGAAAATAGTCCTAGTGGTATCGCTGACCATACCATGAATGGGTGCCGTCTACCCCAGCGCTTAGAACTATATCTATCAGACATTAACCCAACAAATGGATCAGTCACAGCATCAAAAAGCAAAGCTATGAGTGAAGCAGATCCTGCAAGTGTAGGATCTAAACCCAATACTTGATTAAAATAGAAAAAAAGGAAAATCTGAAAAAGACCATCTTTTATCCCTCTTGCGGAAAAGCCCACACCGTACAATAACTTGGTCCTGGTCGTTAGCAACGTTTACTCATATAATTGGTCGCCTAATGATAGGAATCTATTTACGTAAACCTGCCAAATTGTATTGATATTATTGAATTTACAGCAGTTGTACGATCGGAAAAGAACACTAGGCTGTTTCCATATTTCTCCTCCTGTCATAATTATTGAGGCTGGTTTTTTGCACCTAATCAGAGACCGTTTCGTTAATCTGACTATAGGATCTTCGTCCGCTCTGCCAATAAGCGACCCTAATGATACACTCCTATCCCCTACATTTACTTAGGATGATATTTCTCAAGATTATAAGCATCGCCCTATTCCAGAATGCTGCTATAGCATTCTTGATAGGCTATAGTTCTATGAGATCAATTAAACCCAATCCCTCCAGAGGTGGCGGACAAGCCATTGGAATCGTTAATCTCAAAATAATGATTAGTTGACCATAGTACTTATCATATTAGTGACAGCGGCAATAGCATTCTATCTCTTCTGCAAGTCTGGATATCAGATTAGTACAGAAGATCAACAGTTGATCAATGCGATTACAGCTGCAGAACCACTAGAGCATATCCGTGGAGAGACGGGAGATGTTCAGATATCTGACGACGTCAGCATACACTATAACCATATGCCAGCGTCCTCCGAAACAAAAGGTACGGTCGTACTGATTAATGGCTTGGCACAGACTATGCTTGATTGGCCCGCATATATGCTCGATGGAATCACCAAGGCAGGATATGAGCTCATCAGAATAGACAATCGAGATGTAGGCAACTCGACTTGGATTAAGGATTGGGGCAAAGGCAAATACTACAAACTATCAGATATGGCGTCCGATGCCATCGCAGTCATGGATCGTCTCCAAGTGGATCAGGCGCATGTGATCGGTGTCTCAATGGGTGGTATGATCGCACAGACTATGGCACTGGATTATCCAAATCGATTGCTATCTCTCTCCTCACTCCTTTCTACTGGTCACTTTTACGATCCTGAGCTGACTCAAGTCACTCCAGCATTCAGAATGGGTGTAGCACGCATATTACTGAAGTATACACTGATCAGGTCCACCGTCAATAGTATGAAGGCTCAGTTGAGTGTGTATCATCTATTACATGGTGATGGCCAATATGAGGTTGATAAACGCTCAGTCCTCAACAGAGCCTATTATGAAGTCACTAAGCGCAAAGGCTATAACCCTAAGGCATCAAAACATCATGGTGAAGCTATAGCTAAAAGCGGATCTCGATATGATCAATTGGGCCATATTAATATTCCTACCTTGATCCTTCACGGCACTGGCGATCCTCTTATAGTAGTGGAGCACGCTCACAAATATCACAGTCTAATTGCCCACGCTAAAAAATGCATTCTGGACGGAATGGGCCATGATCTCCCAGAAAAATATCAAGATCAAATTATGACAGCTATCTTAGATAACATCTCCATAACTACACAGTCATGAATCATTACTTTTTTACTGAGGAACACCAGATGTTCCGACAGACTTTTAGAGATTTTCTTGAGAAAGAGGTTAGGCCAAATATCGATCAATGGGAGATGGATGGTCACTTACCCAGAGAAATCTATCACAAGTTTGGTGCGATGGGTTTTTTCGGGATGACCTTACCAGAGCGCTACGGTGGCATGGGTGCTGATGTGCTCTACAATGTCATCTTTGATGAGGAGATAGGACGCATGAATTCCGGTGGATTTGGAGCTTCAATAGGTGCACATCCGTTATTGGCTCTCACACACATCAATGCCGAAGGCACAGAAGAACTAAAGCAAAAGTATCTCGTGCCAGGTATAAAAGGAGAGCTTATAGGTGGACTGGCGATTACAGAGCCCGGAGGCGGGTCGGATGTCCAAGCGATCAGAACTACTGCCGTCCGAGACGGCGACGACTATATTCTCAATGGCTCCAAGACATTCATCACTAATGGTGTAAAGAGTGATTTCTTAATCATAGTCGCTAAGACTGCTCCTGACCTCAAGGCCAAAGGCATCAGCTTGTTTATAGTAGATCGAGACTCGGCTGGATTGAGTGCAACAGCCTTACGAAAATTAGGCTGGCATGCCTCTGATACTGGAGAGATAGGTCTGGATCATGTCAGAGTTCCTGCGGCTAACCTCTTAGGTGTAGAGAATCATGGATTCTTTTACATTATGCAGCATTTTGTATCTGAGCGCTTATCCATGGCTAATGGTGGGGTCGCAGCGTC
>CAZJTO010000088.1:0-9050 GCA_964548935.1 uncultured Saprospiraceae bacterium | reverse complement strand
AAAATTGAAAACCATACGAGCTAATCTCTTCCTTTGAAATCAACTTAGTGATATCATTCAATGTGGATTCATCCCAAGGTGAAACCCCTTGGGATTATGCAGATTGCGAGCTCAGGGAATATTGAGTATCTTCAATCCATATCATATGCTAACTAAATAAAAAACTATGACGGTACAAGAAATTGCTAATAAGTGGGCAGAACACTGTAAGACTGGACAATGGGAAAATGCCATAAAAGAACTCTATCATCAGGACTGCGTCAGTATCGAGATGGAAGGAGCTCAGGGTTTCCCACCCCGTGTAGAAGGCTTAGAAGCTATTGCCCAAAAAGGAGAACAATGGAATAGCATGGTTCAAGAATTTCATGGCGTACAAATCGATGGCCCAATCGTCGCAGGTGATCACTTCTCCGCTACCATGAAGATGGATATCACTATGAAAGGTCATCCAAGAAAAACGGATGAAGAGATTGCACTTTTCAAAGTTAAAGATGGCAAGATTGTCTCAGAGCAGTTCTTCTATCCAGTATGATATATTGGCTCTATCAGACACAAGAATTTAAAGCCATTGTAGCATAGCTACAATGGCTTTTTTCATGCTACTCAAAGAAGGCAAAGATCGTCTCCCCATAGCGTCGTTCCTTAAGGTAATGGGGATGCGATTGAAAATTGTGATTGGGATTATGCTCCATCACAAAGAGCCCCCCCTCACTTAACAGCTTATGCTCGAATACCAAATTAGGAATCTGATCAAGCCACCTCAGTGGATATGGAGGCCCTGCGAAGATATAATCATAAGATTGAGTGCTACTCTTGATAAATCGCTTGACATCACTATTGACGATCGTTAATTCGTCCATATAGTCAAGCTCGGTACGCATATCGGTTACGAATCGGATACACCCTCTATACTTGTCGACATAGGTGACATCCGAGCATCCTCTGGAGAGGAACTCCCAGCTGTGGTTACCTGTACCGCCGAAGAGGTCCAACATCTTAGTCTCATCAAATGCAATAGTATTCATGAGCATATTGAACAATCCTTCCTTAGAGATATCTGTAGTGGGCCTGGTGGGCCAGCCCTTCATCGAGGGTCGTAGGATCCGGCCTTTGTGTTCTCCCCCGATTATGCGCATTTGGAGATCATATATAGGGGTAGATGATAGTGTTCCTCTGAGCTCTTGAGTTTGGACTTGATATAGCCCGTAGCATATCGTATGCCTCCAAAATATCTCTTAAGCTCCGATAGCAGATCACCGTCATGGGTCACATACCCTCCGACTTCGACGGATTGAGTGCTCGGATCAAGGCCTAAACGTTCAAATGCTAAACCTAAGAAATAGAGCACATCTTGGTTACTGCTATAATCATATGTATTGCATAATATCAATTGCTCTTTATCCACAATCGTTAAGCAAAATATTGACTCATAAAAGCAGAGTCGTACCGTGTAATCTTGTGTTACTCCGCCATTGGATGTAGACTCTACCTGGGCGAAATTGACATGGATCAATTGACAATTGTCAAAAGCAGCATTGAGCGTTCTGATGACCTCCTTTTGTACAGCATAGAGTACACGCAGTTTGTGTTGTACGGAGTACTCGCTGCGATAGATGTATTGTTCTGGTTGATCTATGTGATTGACATGTGTAACGATGTCTCTGATGGTATCCGTGTTAAACTCACCGTTAGGGATGATGGTATGTTGACTGTTGAGTATACCGATCTTCACCTTACGGATCTTAATTTCATTATCTAGCAACTCTTGCTTTAATTGATCGGTATGAGATAAGCTCGTGTGACCTGCCCAAACGAGGGTTTTGTTGTAATCAAATACCCCATAAAAAAGACTGTCCGCATCAACCAATGCGGACAGTTCATAAAATATATTTTTATTAATAGAGCTAGTAAGCTTATACTCTATGTGGCTTAATTCCAATTACCTTCAAGATTAGGTGATGATAAGCTACCGAATCCTATTCTTGCATTTGGATCATATGTATCATCATACTTAGAATACTTAACATCAGCATATGGACCCATAAACTCTTTGTATCTCGTCATGCACTCCATCACTGGCACAAGTGTGCTCTGATAAGTAGTGGTATCTGACTTCATTTCAAATCTCGCATTATTACTAAATGGCACAGATGAGAGATCATCGAGATCGATTTTCATTGCTCTGATACTATCTATCGCAGATGAGTAAGTAACTACTCTGATGTATTTTGATTCATCAGTAGGATCATTCGGATCCGCCTCTAATCTTATAAATGGAATAGAATCATTAGTCAACACATATGAAAGCGTGTCAAATGATCCTGCAAACTCCCCAGTAATCTCTCTAAATATCTCTTGGGCAGATCTGATCTGTTGTAACTTATCTGTTACTGCAGTCTCCCTTTTAGTAAATTCGTCCTTAAATTTTATGGGCTCTTGAATCCCTCCGACTAAAGCATAGGCAAGGCCTCCTATTAAAGCGAGAACAATTAGATTTAGTACGATTTTCATTCTACAGTTATTAATTATAATGTTGGTATATCCTACAAGATGCCAAAATAATCGTCTTTGGCGTAATTCATCATACGATTATGCGCAGCACTGCTCACAATATTAATATTTTTCCAAAATATATATCCTTCTCTTATTGAAAAAGATCGACACCTCAGATAGCAAGCGGTACATATTGGCCATAGAGTCGTCCTGCGACGACACTGGAGCTGCCATTTTTGAAGGCAAAAAACTACTGTCCAATGTGGTTGCTACACAACAGATCCATGAAAAATATGGCGGAGTCGTACCTGAGTGGGCATCGAGAAAACACGAAGAAAATATCGTTCCTGTAGTCGATCAAGCGCTGCAAGAGGCTGGGATCAGCCCCCAACAGCTTTCGGCTGTAGCCTTTACGCTTGGTCCTGGCCTGTTAGGAAGCCTCTTAGTCGGGTGTTCATTTGCTAAGACACTCGCCTTGAGCCTTGATATCCCCTTAATTACGGTTAATCATATGGAGGCGCATATTATGGCACATTTTATTGAGGACCCGCTGCCGAGCTTCCCATTTCTATGTTTGACGGTATCTGGCGGTCATACCCAGCTCATCATTATGTCTGACCATGGCAAGTATGAGGTCCTTGGCGAGACTCGTGATGACGCCGCTGGTGAAGCCTTTGATAAAATTGGAAAGTATCTTGGTCTAAGCTACCCTGCAGGGCCTATCATTGATCAATTAGCTCAATCCGGCACTGCCAAGTATAGCTTTACCAAGCCTAAACTGGCGGGATATGAATTTAGCTATAGTGGCCTCAAGACAGCCGTCCTCTACTTCTTAAGGGATCAGAAAAAAGTCGATGAAAGCTTCATAGAGTCTAACTTGGCTGATATATGCTGTTCTGTTCAGGCCGTCATCGTCGAGTCCCTCATAGATAAAGTCGTCAAGGCATCCAAAGAATATGGTATAAGCACAATTGCCATAGCAGGTGGCGTATCCGCCAACAGCGCCTTGCGCCATGAGCTCAAGGAAAAAGCCAAAGTGAACGGATGGAACTTACACATTCCGAAGCTTGCCTATTGCACTGACAATGCTGCGATGATTGGTATCGCCGCTTATTATAAATATATCAGAGGGGAATTTGCCGAGCTGGACGTAACGCCACAGCCGAGATTGAAGATTGGTTGAGCGTTTGCTGATAACGGATCAACTCCATATTAATCAATTGAGTGGGGCCCACTTAACCTAATCTATGATATCCGCTCAGCTCCAAGCTTTATATATATTTTTTTTCTTTCTTCGCACTCGAATTCTAACACCTTATAGCGCTACATGACGTCACAGAGATTAACCATACACCTCATTGCGGTTATATGGATCATGTCAATTACCTTCAGTTCTGCTCAAGTAGGTGGCATCAGCAGCCTCAAGATTAATGCGATCACACATCTTCCGTTGACCTTAGGCACCGCTGAATTTGAACCCAACTATACATTCACTCGGACTACTTCTTTTTGGGATGATAATGGGGAGTTGATTCCGATTTTTCCGAATCAAGACAGTGCGATTATTGAGACGCTGGTCAGCTTTAGAATGGCCTATCCGCTTTCTAAAAAAATAGAGCTTGGTACATTCATAGCGTCAGACTTTAGCAACTGGTCTGTAAAGTACACCCTGTTAGATCAGGACAAATGGGGCCTTGCTTCGATGGGAGGAATCAACCTCCCGTACGGGGTAACAACGGTCTCTACCAATACTCGTAGTCCTGATAATACTATACCCTACGCTTACGGCCTCATTGCTACCTATCAGATCTCTCAGCGCAGTTCTATAGATGTCAATGTTCAGAGACAATCCTATATCTCAAGAGGACCATTGGTGCCTTTTGCCGAGTACTTCTTCACAGCTGACTTTGGCCATTATGTCGGCGATAAAGGAATTCAACTGATTCATTCTGTTGTAAGTTATATCGGCCAGTTTGATAATTCTACTGCTAGGTCTTTGACCTATTATCCTGGTATAGTACTGGAAATGCAAAGCAACTACGCTGTTACCGTAAATGGATTTTTTGACCTGACTGGAAGGAACATTGGTAAGACAGGTGGATTTAATGTTGCCTGGACGATTCTCCTCTGATATTACATCTTTATATAGGTCACCCCATCACCACCGGCTTCATCGATCCGTTGGCTCAATCTGGCACTGCCAAGTACAGCTTTACCAAACCTAAACTTGATAAGGTGGTTAAGGCATCAGAAGCTTATGAAATCAAAACTATAGCTATTGCTGGCGGTGTATCGGTAAACAATGCATTGCGCAGCATACATAAAGAAAAGGCCAATGAACACGATTGGGACATACATATCCCTAAACTCGCCTATTTATTTTACAGACACTTGCCGCCATGATAGGCGTCGCTGCCTATTATAAATATATCAGGGGAGTTTGCAGAGTTAGATGTGACGCCGCAGCCAAGGTTGAAGATTGGGTAGGATGTGTATTTATAATACTAATCGAACT
The DNA here is from genome assembly GCA_964548935.1 of uncultured Saprospiraceae bacterium. Classification (GTDB taxonomy): domain Bacteria; phylum Bacteroidota; class Bacteroidia; order Chitinophagales; family Saprospiraceae; genus GYS-P2D. Next base: position 4,042 of record CAZJTO010000088.1, on the reverse strand, counting down.
CAAGTGATATCCATTGATGAAACATTCCGATTATTATAGCTAAACCAAAACTCAATAACGTCCCGATAAGCATATATTCTGTAAGTTTTCGATCCTTAGATTCTCTAAGATCACCAAATCGAAATACAGATTTTGCAGCTAGCAAAAACCCGATCGCTTGCATCTGCCCAATCATTACAAATCCGAAAATAAACAGCCTCTCTAACATACCTATATAGCTACCTGCATCTTTTAATGAGTCTCCATCTTGATCTTCAGTTTCCGGAGACCACTTAGAAATCAGTATTTGTAGCCTATAAAGGCGATAAAAACAATTATCGATCAAATAGTCGATATTTTTAAATATCGCTCAATTAAACGATAAATAATCCTTCTTACATCTTTATATAAGTCACCCCATCACCACCCTGCTCATCAGCTGGATGCCAATAAGATTTAAGATCCGAATACTCCTTCATCTTGCGGATGACTAGACTACGTAAGGCTCCACTTCCCTTGCCATGGACCACCTCAAGGGTATGTGCATTAGAGAGTAGTGCCTGATCGAAGAACTCCTGGAGAGTGTCTTCGGCGTCGAGCATCTTATATCCTCTGATGTCGAGCTTAGGGCTAAAGTTGTTGTCAAAGGCTACTCCTTTCGTATTGATCTTATGATGGTTAAACTGCAATTGGTTTTTAGTGACGGCGAGGTCCTTTACATTGACGACCATCTTCATCATACCAAAGAGCACTTCCGCCTTATCACCATTCAGCGATAGGACTTCGCCTGATAGATCACTGTCCAGCATACGGGCATAATCCCCTACTCGCACTTCCTGATCGACGATTCGTTCTTCACGTACTTCTTCACGTAGTTGTACGATCTCCTGCGATTTATTTTTTCTCTTTTCGGCAGCCTTGTTCTTCAATTGTTGAGCCTTCTCGAGGTCCTTCTCCTTCTGCAGGTGATTGATGAGCTTCTGGAGCTCTTCGTTTTCATTATTCTGCTGTTGATAGGTAATTTCCTTGGCTTTAATTTGGAGCTTCTTGCGCTTGACTTGAAAGTCCTCATTGAGATCTTTATAGGTCTTGATGAGCTTCTCGAGCTGCTCCTTTTCATTGGCTACATAGTCCAGCTGCTCGTCAAGGATGGACTTGCCTTCTTGCAAGTCGATGAGTAGATCTTCGATTTGATTTTCCTTTTTGCCCACTTTCTTTCTGGCGTATCGAATGATGCGCTCATCCAAGCCTATTTTCTTAGCCACTTCAAAGGCATATGAGCTACCGGGCTTACCTACCTTAAGCTTATAGGTAGGCTTGAGGTTATCCTTGTCAAAGAGCATGGCTCCATTGACGATCCCTTGATTGCGATAAGCGAACACCTTGAGACTGCTGTAGTGAGTTGTCACTATGCCATGAGTCTTCTTATAGATGATGGACTTCAAGATTCCTTCGGCGATTGCACCGCCCAGTTTTGGATCAGTACCCGAGCCGATCTCATCCAGCAGTATTAAGGACTTATCATCAGTCTTGGCGACTATACTCTTAAGGTTGGTGAGATGTGAGCTGTACGTACTCAACCCTTGATCTATCGACTGTTGATCACCGATATCAGTAAATATGCCACTGAATATAGAGATCTCCGACTCATTGTCAGCAGGTATAAGCATACCATAATACGCCATGAGGTGTATGAGCCCTACTGCCTTGAGCGTCACCGACTTGCCGCCCGCATTAGGACCACTGATTAAGAGCAACTTATTGCCTCCTCGCAATTGTAGGTCAAAGTCTACCGCCTGATCTTCGCTGTCTTTAAGTTGGAGATACAGCAACGGATGGCGCGCCTTGAATAGATGCAGGTTAGGATGCTCTGCAATCTTAGGCACTACCCCATCGACACTCAGGGACAATTGCGCGCGTGCTCTGATACTATCAATCACGCTAAGCGTGGTGAAGCACACCTCGATCATATCTCTATGTACCGATAGCTCAGTTGAGAGTGTCTTCAAAATCTTATAGATCTCTGCACGACGTTCACTCTCCAAAGAGAACAATTCATTGTTCATCTGCATAACACCCTCAGGCTCAATGAACACCGTTTTTCCCGTCGCAGACTGATCATGGATGATCCCCGGGATCTTACGCTTATTTTCTACTGGCAACACTAAGACTCGACGTCCGTTTCTCCAGGATTCTAGACTATCGGATAAGACATTCTGATTTTTGTACTGGGTCATCAGGCTATTAAACTGAGTATCCAGTTGTCGATTGATGCTTTCTAAGCGCTTTTGTATTTTTATGAGCTCCGGTGACGCATTAGGTCTTATAGTCCCATCTGTGTCAAATACTCGATCGATTTCTTTGATAGGCGAGTCAGAATAATTATCAATCGCAGTAGCCTCAATTAAAGGCTTATAGATTGGCTTTTTGGCCTTCTTGATAGCGTTGTAATAGGCATCATAATTTTTGAGGACTTGTTTGATCTTCAGTATAGACTCCAGCTCCAACACATAGCCTTCTTTCTGTAGATAGTACAGCTCCTCATTGATATACTCATACTCGTCTAAGCCTGGGTCATCACTATTGATAATGAGCTCCGTATATCGATGCACGAGAGACAACTCATTAATAAGGAGCTCTCGATCCATCAAAAATCCCCGATCCGACATCACCTGAAATCCTGCCTCACCGCGACAGTAGGTCTTGAGCAATGCTAAGACCTTATCAAACTCCAGTTGTTCGAGCGCTTCATCAGAAATACTGAGTATATCCATACCACTTATGAACTCTTTAGAAAAGGCAAGGTTTCGATCAAAATTTGCAAAGGTGAGATATTTCTTGATTTGAAAATAGGATAAGGCATAAATATTAGGGTACTTCGCATCGTCCAATATTAGTCATTATGGCGGGTAGCGTATTTGGTAAAGCGTTTATGATCAGCACATTTGGTGAGTCTCATGGCCCTGCCGTAGGAGTAACCATCGATGGATGTCCAGCTGGAGTACCTGTAGCAATAGAAGATATCCAGCATCAACTTACACGCCGAAAGCCAGGTCAATCAACTATTGTGACTCAACGCAAAGAGGCTGACCAGGTAGAAATTCTCTCAGGAGTTTTTGAAGGTCATACGACCGGTACTCCCATATCCCTATTGGTCAGAAACAAAGACCAAAAGAGTAAAGACTACGATCATATTAAGGACAAGTTTAGACCATCACATGCCGACTATACCTATACAGAGAAGTATGGCAACAGGGACTATCGAGGTGGTGGACGGTCAAGTGCCCGAGAGACTGTAGCGCGAGTAGCGGCGGGTGCTATTGCAGCAGCGTTATTAAGTAAGTTTAATATCACTATTAATTCATGGGTATCTCAAGTAGGCCCCATCGTTATGCCCGATAATGCTATCGACTACTCTAAGATAGACAGCAACATCGTGAGATGCCCAGACGCAACGACTGCGTCCACTATGATCGATTATATCAAACAAATCCGAAAGGAAGGAGATACCGTAGGTGGTCTTATCAGCTGCCAGATAGATGGAGTCCCAGTAGGGTTAGGGCAACCTGTATTTGACAAGCTACACGCTGACCTCGGCAAGGCAATGCTAAGCATCAATGCAGTCAAGGGATTTGAGTATGGCTCTGGATTTGGATGTGTATCCATGCGAGGGAGTGAGCACAATGACCTGTTCATCAAGGAAGGAGATGACGTCATCACTCAAACCAATAATAGTGGTGGGGTTCAAGGAGGGATATCAAATGGAATGCCTATCAATTTCAGGGTGGCATTTAAACCCGTAGCTACACTTATGAAGGATCAGAGCTCGATTAATAAGTCAGGACAGAAAGCCACAGTCACTGGCAAAGGACGCCATGACCCATGTGTAGTGCCAAGAGCAGTGCCTATAGTCGACGCAATGGCAGCCCTTGTAGTGGCCGATCATCTGCTACGCAGTCAGTCCGACCGGGTAGAGCAAATCTTATTATAGCAATAAGTAATCAGCCTCTTAAAAAACGATATACCACACCAAATAAATCTGGTGTGATATATCTTCTCACAA